>NZ_JAEVHJ010000042.1:0-32310 GCF_016802855.1 Micromonospora sp. ATA51
CGTTCGGCCAGGTCTCCCAGGCCCTCGAAGAGGCCGCCGTGCCGTTCGCCGAGACCATCACGGTGGCCGGCCCGGCTGTCGTCGAACCGGTCCCGCATCGAATCCGGACCGCCAGGTAGCCGGCGTGCGGCCCACCGAAGCCCATCGGTACGCCGAACCGCTGGGTGGTGCCGGCGACCGATCCGGCGTGGATGGCCGGGGTGGCCCCATAGGCGTTCGCCTGGCGGGCGACGCCCTGGACGGCGCAGCCCCGTTCGCTGCGTCACGGTTGTCCGAGCCCCCCGGGCCGTCCTCGCCGACGCCGTGGCAGGGTGAGTCTATGGCTACTTCGCCCCGCGTCCGTGCGCCCGAACTGAAGGGCCGCCGGTGGCTGAACACAGGCGGACGAAACTTGACATTGCGGGACCTCCGAGGTCGCTGCGTCATCTTGGATTTCTGGACCTTCTGCTGCATCAACTGTCTGCACGTGCTCGACGAGCTGCGCCCGCTCGAGGAGAAGTACGGCGACGTGCTGGTGGTCGTCGGCGTGCACTCGCCCAAGTTCGAGCACGAGAAGGACCCGGAGGCGCTGGCCGCCGCCGTGGAGCGGTACGGGGTGCACCACCCGGTGCTCGACGACCCCGAGCTGGACATGTGGCAGCAGTACGCGGCGAAGGCCTGGCCGACCCTCTCGGTGGTCGACCCGGAGGGTTACGTGGTGGCCACGATGGCCGGCGAGGGGCACGCCGAGGGGCTGGCCCGGCTGGTCGACGAGCTGATCGCCACCCACGAGGCGAAGGGCACCCTGCACCGGGGCGAGGGCCCGTACGTCCCGCCGGCCGAGCCGGAGACCACGCTGCGCTTCCCGGGCAAGGCGGTGGCGCTCGCCGACGGCAACCTGCTGGTCTCGGACTCGGCCCGGCACTCGCTGGTGGAGCTGGCCCCGGACGGTGAGAAGCTGGTCCGCCGGATCGGCGCCGGCGCCCGCGGCCAGGCGGACGGGCCGGCGGAGACGGCCACCTTCTCGGAGCCGCAGGGGCTCTGCCTGCTCCCGACGCACGTCGCCGAGGTCGCCGGCTACGACGTGGTGGTCGCGGACACCGTCAACCACCTGCTGCGGGGGGTGCGGCTGGACACCGGCGAGGTGGTGACGGTCGCCGGCACCGGCCGGCAGTGGCGGTCGACGGTCGACGACCACGCGCACGACGCCCGCTCGGTCGACCTCTCCTCCCCCTGGGACGTGGCCTGGTACGACGACAAGGTCGTCATCGCCATGGCCGGCATCCACCAGCTCTGGTGGTTCGACCCGATCCGGCGGACCGCCGGCATGTACGCGGGCACCACGGTCGAGGCGCTGCGCGACGGCCCGCTGCCGGACGTCTGGATGGCGCAGCCCTCCGGCCTCTCCGCCTCGGCCGACGGCGCCCGGCTCTGGATCGCGGACAGCGAGACCAGCGCCGTCCGGTACGTCGAGAACGGCGTGCTGAGCACCGCCGTGGGTCAGGGGCTCTTCGACTTCGGCCACGTCGACGGTCCGGCCGACCAGGCGCTGCTCCAGCATCCGCTGGGGGTGTGCGCGCTGCCGGACGGCTCGGTGCTGATCGCCGACACGTACAACGGCGCGGTCCGCCGCTTCGACCCGGAGACGGACCAGGTCGCCACGGTGGCGGACGGGCTGGCCGAGCCGAGCGACCTGGTGCTCACCGCCGAGGGTGCGGTGCTGGTGGTGGAGTCCGCCGCGCACCGGCTGACCCGGCTGGCCCCGGGCGCGCTCTCGGCGGCGGGCGCCAGCACGGTGGACGGCCCCCGGCACCGGGCCGAGCGGAAGCCGACGGACGTGGCGGCCGGTGAGGTGACGCTCGACGTGATCTTCACGCCGGCGCCGGGCCAGAAGCTGGACGAGACGTACGGTCCGTCGACCCGGCTGGTGGTCTCCGCGTCGCCGCCGGAGCTGCTGATCGAGGGTGCGGGGACGACGACGGACCTGTCCCGCCGGCTGGTGGTCAACGGCGAGGTGGCCGGCGGGGTGCTCCAGGTGACCGCGCAGGCGGCCACCTGCGACGCGGACGTCGAGCACGCCGCCTGTCACCTGACCCGGCAGGACTGGGGCGTGCCGGTGCGGGTGGTCGACGGCGGCGCGGGCCGGGTGCCGCTGGTGCTGCGCGGCCTGGACGCCTGACCGCCGGACGCGTCCTGGGCGGCCGGCCGGGTGCGGGTGTCGGCCGGCCGCTGTGGAGCTGATGTCGTGAACGAATCAGCGCTGGGGCGGCGGTCAGGCGAACGGGGTGAGGGTTGTTCCGGCGTCGATCAGCGCGGCCCGGACCAGCTCGGCGGAGCGGACGGCGCTGGGGCTGTCCCCGTGCAGGCAGATCGACTCGACTGGGCACGGGATCACCCGGCCGTCGACCGCGACCACCGTGCGCTCGGTGGCCATCCGGACGGCCCGGTCGGCCACCTCCTCCGGGTCGGTGACCAGCGCGTTCGCGGCGGTCCGGGGCACCAGTGCGCCGTTGGGCAGATAGTTCCGGTCGGCGAAGCCCTCGGGGACCACCCGCAGCCCGGCGCCGACGGCGAGCTGGGCGAGCACCGTGCCGGGCGAGCAGAGCACGGGCAGCGCGGGGTCGTACCCGCTGACGGCGGCGACCAGGGCGGCCGCCTGGGCCTCGTCGCAGGCCGCGGCGTGGTAGAGCGCGCCGTGCGGCTTGAGGTAGCGGACCCGGGTGTGGAACAGCCGGCAGAACGCCTCCAGCGCGCCGAGCTGGTAGGTGACCTCGTCGCGGAGTTCGGCGAAGTCGTACGCGATGTGCCGGCGGCCGAAGCCGGCGAGGTCCCGGTACCCGACCTGGGCGCCGATGGCGACCCCGCGCTCGGCGGCGGCGGCGCAGACCCGGCGCATGGTGGACGCGTCGCCGCCGTGGAAGCCGCACGCGACGTTGGCGGAGGTGACGAGGTCCAGCAGCGCGTGGTCGTCGCCGAGCCGCCAGATGCCGAATCCCTCGCCGAGGTCAGCGTTGAGGTCCATGGAACCTCACCGTAGTCCCTGGGCGGGCCTGGGCGAGCGGGGTCACGTCGTCCACCACACCCACGACCGGGTATCCGCCGGTGGTGGGATGGTCGGCGAGGAAGATCAGCGGCTGCCCGTCGGCCGGCACCTGCACCGCCCCGAGGACCAGTCCCTCGCTGGGCAGTTCCCCGGTCACCGCGCGGGGCAGGGGTGCGCCGGTCAGTCGCGCGCCGACCCGGTTGCTCACCGGGCTGACCCGGTACGCGGTGCCGAAGAGCAGGTCCAGGGCGGCCGGGGTGAACCAGTCGTGCCGGGGGCCGGTGCGCAGGGTCAGCCGCAGCTCGTCCGGGGCGGGAGGGACGACGGTGACGTCGACCGGGGCGGGGTGCCCGACCGGCTCGCCGAGGGGCAGCCGGTCGCCGTCGCGTACCGGGGGCGGGCCGAGGCCGGAGAGGGTGTCGGTGGCGCGGCTGCCCAGCACCGGCGGCACCTCGATGCCGCCGGAGACGCCAGCCAGGTGCGCAGTCCGGCCCGGGCCGGGCCGATCCGCAGCACCGCGCCGGCCGGCAACGAGAGGGGCCGACCGGCGTCGCCCGGACGGCCCGCGTCGGGGGGTCGACGGCCGGCCGGCTCGGGTCGATCCGGACCCCGACCTCCGCCCCGGTCAGCGCGACGCAGGCGGCCCGCTCGAACCGCAGGTCGCAGCCGGTCAGCGTGATCTCCAGCCCGGCGGCGCGCTCCGGGTTGCCGACGAGCCGGTTGGCCAGCCGCAGCGCGGCCGGGTCGAGCGCGCCGGAGCGGGGCACGCCGAGGTGGGCGTAGCCGGGCCGGCCCTGGTCCTGGACGGTGGTGAGCGCGCCGGCCCGGAGCACCTCGATCACGCTGAGCACGCCGGTTCGCGACTGCGGGGCTCGCAAGAGCGGCTCACTCCTCGCGCTCACGGGACACCAGGCGTACCGGGGTGCCGGGGTGAGCCGGGCCGGCGGGTCCGCGTGCACGTCGAACAGGACGAGGTCGGTCCGGCCGACCAGCAGCCAGCCGCCGGGCGAGGCGTCGGGTAGATCCCGGCGTACGGCCCGGCGAGCGCCACCGAGCCGGCCGGCACCCGGGGGCGTGGCGTGGCCAGCCGGGGGACGGCCAGCTCGGCGGGGAGCCCGGTCAGGTAGGCGAACCCGGGCGCGAAGCCGCAGAAGGCCACCCGGAACTCGGTGCGCCGGAGCCGGTCGACCACCTCCGGCACGGTCATCCCCCAGTGGCCGGCGACGGCGGGCAGGTCTTCCCCGTCGTACGCGGTGGGGACCTCGACCGGGTCGACGGCGGTCGTGGTGGCGACCGGCCGCGGCGTCCAGCCGGCGATCAGCGTGGCGGCCGCCGCCGGGTCGGGTACGCCGTCGAGCAGCACGGTGGCGGCGGCTGGGACGATCTCGACGGCGTTCAGCTCGCCGGACTCGCGGCGGCGCCACAGCTCGGCCCGCCACGCCTGCACCTGGTCGGCGTCGTCGCAGTCGAGCAGCAGGGCGTGCGCGCCGACGGGTCGGATCCGCATCCCGCCATCCTCGCGGATCGCCCGGACGGCAAGGGTCCACCTGCCGGGCAGGTTGCGTGACGGTCCACACTACTTGCAAGTAACCTACGGTGCCGTAACCTATTGGCGTGACCACCTCCGCACCGCTCCGGCTCAAGCCGGTCGACATCGGGAAGCCCCGGATGCGCGGCTGGCTGCACACCTACGCGTTCTTCGTCGCGCTCGTCTGCGGCATCGTGCTCTGCTCGATCGCGGCCGCCCGGCCCGGTTGGGCGCCCCTGGTCAGCTGCCTGATCTACAGCCTGACCGTCTGCGGGCTCTTCGGCACCAGCGCCCTCTACCACCGGCGGGTCTGGTCCGAGCGCGGCTACCAGATCATGCGCCGGATGGACCACTCGATGATCTTCCTGTTCATCGCCGGCACCTACACGCCGTTCTGCGCCCTGCTGCTGGACACCCGGCACGCCGCCATCATGCTGGGCCTGGTCTGGGGCGGGGCACTGGCCGGGGTGGCGGTGAAGCTGATCTGGCCGCACGCCCCGCGGTGGGTCTCCGCCCCGCTCTACCTGGCGCTCGGCTGGGTCGCTGTGACGATGCTGCCGGAGATCCTGCACTCCGGCGGGGTGACCGCCCTGGTGCTGCTGATCGTCGGCGGCGCGATCTACAGCGTCGGCGCGGTCTTCTACGCGCTGCGCCGGCCCAACCCGTGGCCCACGGTCTTCGGGCACCACGAGTTCTTCCACGCCTGCACCCTGGTCGCGGCGATCTGCCACCACATCGCGATCTACTTCGCGCTCTTCTCCTGACCCTGGACGCGATCCGGAGGCCCCGCGCCGTTGCGGGGCCCCCGACGTCTGTGCGGTACGGCTCAGGTGGGGTAGCCCGGGCGACGCACCTCGCGGTACTCCTCCCGCACGACCCGGTCGTCCTGCGCCGGCACCACCGGCTCGGCCACGACCCGCTGGCGCACCGGCGCGGCGACCACCGTGCGGCGGCGGGTGTTCCAGAAGTAGAGGGTGGTGATCAGGCCGACGAGGCCGACCAGCATCAGCACCCAGCCGACGACGTTCAGGTCGAGCCATCCCAGGTTGGCGTTGATGGCGAACGCGAAGATCGCGCCCAGCGCGATCAGGAAGATGCTGGCACCGATGCCCATGACGTCGCCTCCTTGGCGTTCAGCTGGCGTTTCCTACCCGCCGCGGCCATGGATGAGGTAGCGGCATCCATCGACTTACCCAGGCGCTCCGATCGCCAATCAGGCAAGCTGTGCACATGACGGACGGCAGGAACCAGGAGCGGACTCTGGTGCTGCTGCGGCACGCCAAGGCCGAGCAGTCCCGGGACGCGCCGGACGGGGAGCGGCCACTGACCGCCCGGGGACACGCCGACGCGGCCGCGGCCGGTGCCTGGCTGGCCCGGCACACGCTGCTCCCCGACGTGGTGGTCTGCTCCGCCACCCGGCGGACCCGCCAGACCTGGCACGGGGTGGCCATGGGCATGACGGGATCCCCGCCGGAGGGTGGACCGGCGGCCTCGACACCGGTGGTGCGTTACGAGGCGGGGGCCTACGAGGCGCAGCCGGACGATCTGCTGGAGCTGGTCCGGGCGGTGGAGCCCGCGCGGGCACCGTGCTGCTGATCGCCCACAACCCGGGCGTCTCGCTGCTCTCGGCGCTGCTCGACCCGGAGCGGGCGGATCCGGACGGGCTCCGCACCACCGACCTGGTGGTGCACCGCCCGACCACCCGCTGGGCGGAACTCGCCCCGGGCGGCGCGCCCATCACCGCCCGGCACACCGCACGGGAGTGAGGTGCGGGAAGGGGCCCGGCCACCGGTCCCTGCCCGGTCGGATCAGGACGGCGGGGCCGTCGGCGGCGGCGGGTCGGGCGGCGGCGGCATCATCGCGGTCGGGTGGGACAGCCGGTTCTCCTCCACGATGAGCGTGCGGGCCCGCTTGCGCCGGTCCTGCCAGAACCAGAGCGTGGTGAGCAGGACGGCCAGTCCGGCCAGGATGAACACCCAGCCGACCGCGCGCAGGTCGATCCACCAGACGTTGGCCCGGATGGCGAAGGTCATGATCGCGCCGAGCGCGATGAGAAAGATCCCGCTACCAATGCCCATGTGCGCTGCACTCCCCCGTGCGGTGGCCCTTGGGCGTGCCCTGACGTCGTCCGCGACGGTTACCCGCCGCATGGCCGCCCTACCCGGCCCGGCCGGGCCAATCCCGGTCGGCTCGCCGTGCGGCAGGGCGGCGGGTCGGAACGGGACGGACACCGCGACAGGCCGCAAGCCGCCCCCGGACGGGCTCGGGCGGGAAGACGGCGGCGGCCGGCGAGACAACACGCTCGCGCCGCCGGTCGTCAGTGCCGGGTCCCCTCAGGGGATCAGAACGCCTCCTCCGGGAGGTCCATGATCTCCAGGTCGGCGCCCTCGATGATCCGCCGGTCGGCGCCGATGCGGGGCAGCACCTCGCGGGCGAAGAACCGGGCGGCGGCCACCTTGCCGGTGTAGAACGCCTTGTCGGCGGTGGAGACCTCGCCGGCCAGGGCCGTCAGCGCCACGTCCGCCTGCTTCTGCAGCAGCCAGCCGACCACCAGGTCGCCGATCGCCAGCAGGAAACGCCGGCTGCTCAGGCCGACCTTGTAGAGGCTGCGGGTGTCGCCGCCCTGCGCCTCGGCCAGCCAGCCGGTCATCACGCCGAGGATGTTCTGGATCTCGGCGAGCGCCTTGCCGAGCGCCTGCCGCTCCTCCTTGAGCTGGCCGTTGCCGGCCTCGGAGGCGATGAACTCCTGGATCTCGCCGGCCACCGCCATCAGGGCCTTGCCGTTGTCCCGGACGATCTTGCGGAAGATCAGGTCGAGGCTCTGGATCGCCGTGGTGCCCTCGTACAGGGTGTCGATCTTGGCATCCCGGACGTACTGCTCCAGCGGGTAGTCCTGGAGGAAGCCGGAGCCGCCGAAGGTCTGCAGCGACTCGCACCCGAGCAGCTCGTACGCCCGCTCCGAGCCGACGCCCTTGACCAGCGGGAGGAGCAGGTCGTTGACCCGCTTCGCCAGCTTGGTGGCCTTCTCGTCACCGGCCGCCTCGGCGATGGCGACCTTGTCCTGCCAGGAGGCGGTGTAGCAGACCAGCGCGCGCAGGCCCTCGGCGTACGACTTCTGCAGCAGCAGCGAGCGGCGCACGTCCGGGTGGTGGGTGATGGTCACCCGGGGGGCGGCCTTGTCGGCCTGCTGGATCAGGTCGGCGCCCTGCACCCGGTTCTTGGCGTACTCCAGGGCGTTCAGGTAGCCGGTGGAGAGGGTGGCGATCGCCTTGGTGCCGACCATCATCCGGGCGTACTCGATGATCATGAACATCTGCCGGATGCCGTCGTGCTTCTCGCCGAGCAGCCAGCCCTTGGCCGGTACGCCGTGCTCGCCGAAGGTCACCTCGCAGGTGTTGGAGACCTTCAGGCCCATCTTGTGCTCGACGTTGGTGGCGAAGACGCCGTTGCGCTCGCCCAGCTCGCCGGTCTCCTCGTCGAAGTGGAACTTCGGCACGACGAAGAGCGAGAGGCCCTTGGTGCCCGGGCCGCCGACGCCCTCGACGCCGACCGGACGGGCCAGCACGTAGTGGACGATGTTGTCGCTCAGGTCGTGCTCGCCGGAGGTGATGAAGCGCTTGACGCCCTCGATGTGCCACGAGCCGTCCGGCTGCGGGATCGCCCGGGTCCGACCGGCGCCGACGTCGGAGCCGGCGTCCGGCTCGGTGAGCACCATGGTGGAGCCCCACTGCTTGTCGATGAAGAGCCGGGCCCACTTCTGCTGCTGCTCGGTGCCCTCGACGTGCAGCACGTGCGCGAAGGACGGGCCGGACGCGTACATCCAGATCGGGGCGTTGGCGCCGAGCACCATCTCGGCGAGCGACCACCAGAGGGCGCGCGGGGCGTTGGTGCCGCCGAGCGCCTCGGGGAGGTCCAGCCGCCAGAACTCGGAGTCCATGAACGACTGGAACGACTTCTTGAACGACTCGGGCAGCGGCGCGGTGTGCGTCGCCGGGTCGAAGACCGGCGGGTTGCGGTCGCTGTCCGTGTAGCTGGCGGCCAGGTCCTCGCGGGCCAGGCGGTCGACCTCGGAGAGGAAGCTGCGGGCGGTGTCGACGTCCAGGTCCGTGTACGGCGCCTGGCCGAACGTCCGGTCCGCCCCGAAGACCTCGAACAGGTTGAACTCGAGGTCCCGAAGGTTGCTCTTGTAGTGGGTCATGCTCGCTGGCCCCGCTTCCGGACAGTGTTACCGATCAGTAACCCCGACTGTATTACTGACCGGTAGGCAACGACAAGCCGATCGAGGAAGTGACAGCGATTACACACTTCCTGTTCAGTTTCCGGCCAACCCCAGCGCGAGCGCGGCTCCCGAGAGCAGCAGGAAGCCGTTCGCCAGCAGGAACTGCGCCGAGTGGTCGCGGGCCAACAGGTGGGTGTGCACGGCGCAGGCGAAGAAGAGCAGCAGCCCGGCCGCCGCGGCCACTCCGACCAGCGGGACGCCGAGCAGGCCGAGCAGCAGCCCGACCGCCCCCGCGGTCTTCAGCGTGCCGATCGGGAAGGTCAGCCAGGACTGCGGGACCCCGGCCGCGGCCATGCCGGGCAGGATCGGCCGGAAGCGGGCCAGCGCGGCCACCCCGGAGAAGCCGGTGGCGGCGACGGCCAGGACGGTGACGACGACGTACGCGATGTGCATGATCACCTCCGGTTCGGGTCAGTTGGCGATACCGACGGTCCGCCCGACCGACTCGGGCCGGTCGAGCAGGTGGCGCATGGCATGGGCGACGTCGGCCCGGGAGACGGTGAGCCCGCCGCGCACGTTGCGCCCGTACGCGGTCCGGTAGGCGCCGGTCAGCGGCTTGTCGGTCAGCCGGGGCGGGCGCACGACCGTCCAGTCGAGCCCGCTGTCCCGCAGCACCTCCTCCATCAGCGCCAGGTCGGCGTAGTGCCGACGCAGCACCCGTCGGATCGCCGGGCCGAGCAGGTACCGCATCAGGGGGCCGTCGCCCGGGTCGCGCCGCGGCGGTCGGGGCCGGCCGGGCGACGGCACCACTCCGACCGGCGCCGCGCTGACCACGACGATCCGGCGTACGCCACGGCGGTCCTCGCCTCGACGACGGCGCGGGTGCCCCGGGTGGCGATGCCGGCGTCGGCGGACGAGCGGGGGCCGAGGCCGGACAGGACCGCGTCGGTGCCCGTGAAGGCGGCGCGCAGCGTGGCCGGGTCGGCCGTCGCCAGGTCGGCGGCGACCACCCGGACCGGGACGTCGCCCAGCTTCGCCGGGTCGCGAACCACGGCGGTGACGTCGTCACCGGCGGCCGCGGCCTGGTCGACCAGGTGCCGGCCGATGCCGCCGGTCGCACCGACGATCGTGAGCTTCATGGAATTGCCTCCCCACCGTCGACCGCGATCGGCGGCCGAACCTCGTAAGATACGGAAACCGTAACAGCTGATACGAGGCTCAAACAATATGGATTCCGTAGAATCTGAGGGCGCCCGCCGGCGCCGCCGCACGACGACCCGGATCAAGGAGGCAATGCGCGAGCTGAACAACCAGCTCGCGCTCCTCAACCACCACGTCGGCGTACGCCTGTCGCTGCGCGACGTGGACCTGGACTGCCTCGACCTGATCGCCCGGCACGGGCCGCTCAGCCCCGGCGCGCTGTCCCGGCGGGCCGGGCTGCACCCGGCGACCACGACCGGCATCCTCGACCGGCTCGAGCGCGGCGGCTGGATCGTCCGGGAGCGGGACCCGGATGCCCAGGACCGCCGCTCGGTCACCGTCCGGGCGCTGCGCGAGCGCAACGCCGAGCTGTACGGCCTGTACGCCGGCATGAACGCCTCGATGGACGAGCTCTGCGCCGGGTACGACGAGACCCAGCTCGACGTGATCGCCGACTTCCTGCGCCGGGCCGGCGAGGCGGGCCGGCGGGCCACCGACGAGCTGTCGGAGGGCTGAGCCCGGCGGCCGGTGAGCGGGCCGATCGACACCGGTCGTCAGCTCTCGGCCGCGCCGACCTCCCAGCTCGGCACGGCGGCGGTCGGGCCGCTGCGCGGCCCGGTGTACTCCATCAGCACCAGGGCGATGTCGTCGTCCAACCGGCCGTGCACCCACTCGACCAGCGCGGTCTCCAGCGAGGCCAGCCCGTCGGCGACCGTGCCGTGGCCGAGCAGCCGCCAGGCCCGGTCGGCCGTCGGGAAGAACTCGCCGTCCCGGCGGGCCTCGCCGAGGCCGTCGGTGAAGAGCAGCAGTCGGTCACCCGGCTCCAGCCGTTCCACCCGGGGGCGAACGACCGGCATGAACCCGAGCGGGGGCGCGGGCGCGGGCGGTTCGAGCGGGATCACCGCTCCCCGGCGCAGCAGCAGCGGCGACGGGTGTCCACAGTTGACGATGGTGAGGGTGCCGCCCCGCTCCTCGACCAGCGCGGCGGTGACGAAGTCCTCGTCGCCCACGTTGCGGGCCACCGCCCGGTCCAGGTCGGTCACCACGGCCCGCAGGTCGGCCCGCTCGTACGCGACGTGCCGGTACGAGCCGAGCACGATGCTGGCCAGGCGGACCGCGTCGAGGCCCTTCCCCCGGACGTCGCCGATGATCAAGCGGACGCCGTACGGGGTGTCCATCGCCTCGTAGAGGTCACCGCCGATCTCGGCGGTGGCGGTCGAGGAGATGTAGCGTGCGGCCACCGCGAGGGTGCCGACCTGGGGGCCTAGCGGCCGGAGCACCGCCTGCTGGGCCACCGTCGCCAGCTTCGACAGCTCGGCGATCTGCTCGGCCTGCCGCTGGCGTACCGAGGCGACGGCGGCGGCGATCGCGGTGGCCAGCGCGATCCCGGCGACGTTGACCGCGGTGACCAGCGACATGGTCCGCTCGGCGAGGGCGAAGCCGGCGCCGATGAGGGTGGCGAGGACGCCCACTCCGAGCACCACCCGCCAGGAGGCCAGCGCGGCGGCGAGGAAGGGTGCGGCGACCATCAGCGCCACGTAGTGCGCCGGCCGGCCGTCGGCCAGTTCCACGGCGGAGACGAGCGCGAGCAGCGCGAGGGCCGCGCCGAGGCCGGCGCGGGATCCGGGACTCAGCGGGCCGCGGCCCGACTGGAAGGGTTTCGTGCGTACACGGGACAGCATGCCTGATCGACGTGAACGGGTGAATGAACCTGGCCCGTCGTCCGAGGAGGTTCTGGCCGGCCGGATCGCCCCGCCGACCCGATCGCCGTCGCTCGCGGTCAGCCCAGCACCTCGTACTTGACGGTCACCTCGCCGAGGTCCACGGAGGCGATCGCCTGGAACGCGGCCCGGGACAGGTCCAGGCAGCGGCCGTCGACGTACGGTCCGCGGTCGTTGATCCGGACGACGACGGACTTGCCGTTGGCCGAATTGGTCACCCGGACCTTCGTGTCGAAGGGCAGGGTCTTGTGTGCGGCGGTCAGCGCGTCGGGGTTGAAGGTCTCCCCGTTGGCGGTCATCTGGCCCTCGTCGTAGAAGGAGGCGCCGCAGGAGCCACTGTCGACGATCTTGGCGGCCGCGGCGGTCTTCCTCGCCGTGGCGGTCGGCTTCGGGCTGGCGGTGCGGGCCTTGCTCCGGGAGGCGGCCTGGGTCCGGGTGGCCTTCGGGCTGGGGGTGGCCGTGGGCGAGGGGCTGAGGCTCGGTGAGGCGCTGGGCGAAGGGGACGCGGAGCTGGGCGCGAGGCTGCTGGGCAGGGCCTCGGCGACGGCCGGTTCGGGAGCGGCCGAGCCGGCGGTGAGCTGGACCGCGCCGACGGTGCCGCCGACGGCGAGGACCACGCCGACCGCCGCGGTGGCCGCGATGCCGGCGGGCGAGAACTTGCGGGTACGGAAGTGCCTACCAGCCACCGGCCCGGTCCTTTCGTGAGCTGAACAAACCGGCTGGGACCGTAACGAGAGAAGCACTTCCGAAGTCAACGTGATCATGATGGTATGCCCGTATTTACCCTGGTACGTGTAGCCGATCGGCCTGCCCCCGATGACCGATCGGTGGAAAGGTCGCTGGCCACGACTCGCGCGGCATCGCCTGGCGTCGGTGTCCGAGGATGGGACGGTGCTGAGCGAACGCCTGACCGAGCTGTTCCGCTGGATCGATCCGGGTCCGGGAAGCGACCACCTGGTCAGCGACGTCTCCGGCTGGTGGCGCGACCCGGAGGTGCTGGCCGCCCTCGGTCCGGCCCTGGTGGCGCCCTTCCGACCGGCCCGCCCGACCGTGGTGCTCGCCCCGGCGATGACCGGGCTGCTGCTCGGACCGCTGGCCGCCACCGCGCTCGGGGTGGGCTTCGTGCCGGCGTACAAGGTGGGCGACGGGCGACTCCCGGCCGGCGCGGTGAGCTGGGCGCAGAGCCCGCCCGACTTCCGGGGCCGACGGGTCACCCTCGGCGTCCGGGACCGCCACCTCGGCCCGGCCGACCGGGTGCTGCTGGTGGACGACTGGGTGGCCACCGGCGCTCAACTCCGCGCCCTGCACGACCTCTGCGCGGCCCGCGGCGCCGAGGTGGTCGGCACCGCCGCGGTGGTCGCCGACTGCCCGCCGGAAGTGGCCGCCGAGCTGAACGTCCGCACCCTGGTCGACGCCGCCCGCCTCCTCGCCTGAGCGGGTCACGGCCACCCGATCCGACGGTGACCGCGCCGACCGCGGTGCTGCGTACCCTGCCGGCTCTCGACCCGGCGGCGTGGGCGCCGAGCGTCGCCGCGGCCTGGTCGGCCACGGCCGCCGTCACCTCGGTGTACGCCGCACCGGCGGCGGCAGCGCCGCCGGCGGTCGCGCCCGGCGGCGGCGGAGGTCTTCGCCCGGGCGGCCCGGCACGGCGACGCGCACGTGGTGAAGCTGGCCGACGCGGTGCTCGACGCGCACGCGGCCACCGGCGACGACCGGGTGCTCGCGGCGGCGGCTACGCCGGACAGCTCATCTGACGAACTCCTCGACGGCGGTGCAGACCCGGCCCAGCACTCGGCGGAGCGGGCCAGCGGGCCGGACACCATCAGCGAACGGTCGGCGCCGGGGATCACCCGGGACTAGCCTCGGCAGGATGTGGCCCCGCATCGGTGGACTGCGCTCGCTCGCCCTCGGCACGCCCGGTGAGCTGCGCGCCAGGCTGAACACCCTGGTGCTGGCCGGCGTGAAGACCGCGACCGCCGGCCTGATCAGCGAGTACGCGCAGGAGAACGAGGAGCTGGAGCAGGTCGGCGAGCGGCTGACCCTGGTCGACGACCACGACGAGCTGGTCGGGGTCGTCGAGGTCACCGGCGTCGAGGCGGTCCGCTTCGCCGACGTGCCCTGGGACTTCGCCCGCTCCGAAGGCGAGGGGGACCGGTCCATCGAGGAGTGGCGGGAGGGCCACGGCGCCTACTGGGCGCGGCAGGGCACCCCGGTCACCGACGACACACAGATCGTCTGCATCCGCTTCCGGCTGGTCTCGGCCGGCGACGGCGGCATCAGCGCCGGCGACCTGGGCACCTGAGCCCGCCCGTCCTCAGGCGCGGCGCAGCTCCGGCAGGAGCCGGGTGGCGACGTCGACCAGGACCTGCTCGTCGCCCGCGTACCAGCTGCTGGCCCGGGGCCAGTGCGTGGCCACGTCGGTGAAGCCGAGCCGGGCGGCCCGGCCCACCTGCTCGGCGAAGAAGTCCGCGCTGGTCAGCGAGAAGACCGGCGCGGCGTCGAGGGACAGGTAGCGGTCGAGGGTGGCCGGGTCGCGACCCACCCGCTCCAGCGTCGCGTCCATCCGGGCGGAGACCTCCGCAACCGTGGACCACCAGCTCTCCAGGTCGTCGCCGCCCGTACCGGTGGTCACCCACCCCTGGCCGAAGCGGGCCACCAGTCGCATCGAGCGCGGCCCGTTCGCGGCGACCACGAACGGCACCCGGGGCTGCTGCACGCAGCCCGGATTGTTCCGGGCGTCCACGGCGGCGAACCACTCGCCACGCCAGGTCGTCCCGTCCTGGCGCAGGATCAGGTCCAGCAGCTCGGTGAACTCGGCGAACCGGTCCACCCGCTGCCGCGGCGGCAGCGTCTCGCCGCCCAGCACCGCCGAGTCGAAACCGATGCCGCCGGCGCCGAGGCCGAGCAGCACCCGCCCGCCCGAGACGTCGTCGAGCGCGGTGATCTGCCGGGCGAAGGCCGCCGGATGCCGGAAGTTGGGCGAGGCCACCAGCGTGCCGAGCCGGATCCGGGAGGTCACCGTCGCGGCGGCGGTCAGTGTGGTCATCGAGTCGAACCACGGCCCGTCGACCAGGTCCCGCCAGCCCAGGTGGTCGTACGTCCAGGCGTGGTCGAAGCCCCACTCGTCGGCCTGCCGCCAGCGGCGCTGCGACTCCGACCAGCGCTGGTCCGGGAGGATCACGATGCCAATCCGCATGATCGTCAGCCTACGGCCTCGGCGGAGCGGCCGGCCGGATCAGGCGAGCAGCTTGGCCAGCATCCGGCCCAGGTGCGGTTCGACCGTCGCCGGGGCCGCGTCCGTCACCTCCCGCGGCGTCCACCAGCGGACGCCGCGGAACTCGCCCGGGTCGGGGATCAGCTTCTGGTCCCGGCCGCCGCTGAGCACGAACCAGAGGCTGACGTCGGTGTGCCGGTCCTCCGGCGCGCCGACCGTGTCGGTCACGGTGAGGAAGGCCGGGCGCTCGGCGAAGCGCGGCGCGAAGACGGCCGGCACGCCCAACTCCTCCACCACCTCCCGGCGCACGGTCTCGGCCGGATGCTCGCCCGGCTCGACGTGACCGCCGCTGGGCAGCCACATCCCGGCCTTGCGGTGGTCGACCAGCAGCACGCTGCCGTCCGCCTCGTCGTGCAGCAGGAAGTACGCCACCAGGTGTGGGGAGGGGGTGCGGGGCTTCGCCCGGCGGAAGATGTCGTCGGTTCCGGCCAGCCAGGCCAGGCACTCCGCCCGGTGCCGCGCCTCCACCTCGTCGACGGGCGTCAGCGCCTCGACCAGCCCCCGGATCTCCGCCTCCACCCGCATGCCCCGGATGCTGTCAGCCGGGTACGACAGCCGTCAGCCCGCCGGTCGCGGATTCGCGTCGACCGCGGCCCGGACGAACTCGCGTACCCGGGCGGTGGTGTTGGTCTCCCGCCACACCGGACCGCGCCGGATCGGCGGCGCGTCGTGGATCGGCACGTACGCCACGTCCGGACGCGGGTAGTACCGCCGGGTGTGCTCGCCGACCGGCAGCACGCCCCGGCCCATCGCCACCAGGGAGAGCATCTCCGAGAAGGTGTTGCCCACCGGCCCCGTCGGCACCGGCCGCCCCGACGGCGTCCGCTCCGGCGTACGGTCGCGTTTGAACTCGGCCGAGGTCACGGCCGGATACTGCACCACCGGATGGTCGGCGAGCACCTCCAGGGAGACCGACGCCTCGCCGGCGAGCGGGTGGCCGGCGGCCACCGCGAGCGCCCGCCCCTCGGAGAGCAGCGCCGGGCCGTTGGCCATGCCGTCGAAGGGGTACGCGGCGATGAGCACGTCGATCGAGCCGTCGAGCAGGCTCGACCGGGTGGAGGCGAGCTGCGCCTCGTGCACGTGCACCGCGCAGTCCGGGTGCCGTTCGGTGAAGAGGCTGACCGCCCGGAGCAGGACCGGGGCGGTCCACTCGCCGAGGAACGCCACCCGCAACTCACCGGTGACACCCCGCCCGGCCTCGATCGCCCGCTGTACGGCCTCGTCCATCCCGGCCACCAGGGGGCGCAGGTCGTCGGCGAGCCGCGTGCCGATCGGGGTGAGGCGGACGACCCGGCTGGTGCGCTCGAAGAGCGGCGCGCCGATCCGGCGTTCCAGCTTCCTCACCACGTGGCTGACCCGGCCGGTGGTCACCCGCAGGCGTTCGGCGGTACGCCCGAAGTGCAGCTCCCCGGCCAGGGTCAGGAACGTCTCGACCTCGTACCGCTCCAGCAAGCCGCCCCCCACCGTTGACTCCGGGTAAACGATCGTAGCCCCATCGGGGCTTGGTCCGGATCGGCGTCGGGGCGAGTCTGGAGTCGTCCCGAACCGCACCGACAGGAGCCCCATGAACACCGTGACCGACTATTTGACCGCCCTCGACGCCCCGCAGCGGGAGATCGGCGAGAAGCTCCGGCCCGTCATCGACGCCGCCCTCCCGGACGCCACCGGCGCGATGTGGCACGGTCACCCGACGTGGAGTCTCGACGAGCGGCCGGGGCAGCGACCGGTCTGCCTGCTGAAGGCGTACCCGTCGTACGTCACCTTCGGACTGTGGCGCGGGCAGGAGGTCGCCGACCCCTCCGGTCGGCTCACCCCGGCCGCCCGGCAGATGGCCGCGGTGAAGCTCCGTACCGTCGACGAGGTCGACCCGGCGCTGTTCGCCGACTGGCTGCGCCAGGCGTACGAGCTGGAGACCAGGTGAGCGCCGTGCGGGTGACGGCCTTCGACCACCTGGTGCTCACCGTCGCCGACGTCGAACGCGCCCTCGCCTTCTACTGCGGCACGCTCGGGCTGGAACCGGTCCGGGTCGACCGGTGGCGGGCCGGCGAGGTCCCCTTCCCCTCGGTACGGATCACCCCGGAGACCATCATCGACCTGGTCGGCGGGGAGCGCGGCGAGTCGAACGTCGACCACATCTGCCTGGTGGTCGAGCCGCTGGACTGGCAGCAGGTGATCGACTCCGGCGTGTTCGACGTGCTGATCGGGCCGGTGCCCCGGTTCGGGGCGCGGGGCAGCGCCACCTCGATCTACGTACGCGACCCGGACGGCAACACCGTCGAGCTCCGCTGGTACCCGCAGGACCCGAGCGCATCGGAACGGTCAGGGAAGCCGGCGGGAGTGGGCGGCGAGCAACGAACGCAGCGTTGCTGAACCCGCTGCGTCGAGACCCCGCTTCGGCAGTACGAGCACTGCCCCTCCGCGCCGCTGCGATGCAAGCAGGGCGAACGACCGATCCGTCTCGACGTGCAGCGGATACTGAGCCCAACTTGTCGTCGACTGTCCGGTGGCGCTGCTGAAATGCACGCCGCTCTCGGTAACCATGACGTGCATGGGCTGGGACAGCGCGGGATTGCCGCGCATGATCTGCCGGACCTGCAACCGGTAGATCCAAGAACCGTGGGTGAGCGGGCGCAGCAGCAGGCTGAACCCAACAGCGACGGGCACCACCACGACCAGCACGACGACGGCACCTATCGCAGCGGTGCCTGCCGCCACATTCCCGGACACCGCAGAGGAAACGAAGACGACAGCGATCACGCCAACCGTCAGGAGAGTGCTCAGCCACCGCAAATACCATGGACGCGAGATGCTGCGGTTCTGGGCGGCAAAGCCGTCAAGCAGGTCGTCCGAAGTGAGGGTGTAGTGCAGCTCCACCGGGTCGGCCGTCACGTTCTCCGAGGGCATGACGCGGAAGTTTACTCACCGCCGCCCACACCTCCAGATCGAGCAAGATGCTTTCGGCAGCTTGGGGCGGATCTTTGAGGAGGGTCGGGTTTCGGGGCGGAGCCCCGAGGTCTTCAAGGTCTTGTCGTCCGCAGCGTGGCCGGCCGGCCCGGCCGATGCCGGCCGGAGGTCGCCAGCAGGCCGGGGCCGGGCCGGCGCGCCCGCTTGCGGGCCCTGGAACGTCGAAGGCCCTGGCTGGGACTCGCGTCCTGGCCAGGGCCTTTCGCGTGGAGCGGGTGACGGGAATCGAACCCGCACTGTCAGCTTGGGAAGCTGATGTTCTGCCATTGAACTACACCCGCAGGCGGCACCACTGTACCTGAGGTCACCGCGGCCGTGCATCCAGGTACCCCGGCGCGCCCGCCCCGGGCGAAACCACCCTGTCACGACCGTGAAATCACGGACCCGCCCCTGTGCAGGAGAAAGTTTCACTACGGCAACATATGCCCGTTCTCAAATCCGTCGATCGGTTGTAACGTCACCCACACGTTCTCAGCCACGGCCCGACATACCCCCTGTCGTGCCGCCAGAAAGAGGTGGGCCCATGGGACTTCGTCCCAACCTGCTGGCCCGGCGTGCCGCCGGTGTCGCGTCGACGACCCTCGCGCTGCTGCTCAGCACCGCTGCCGTGGGCGTCGTTCCCGCTGCTTCGGCCTTCTCGGCCGCCCCCGGCGCGTCCTGCGCCGAGCCGACCGACGTCCACTCGGACGCGCGGGTCAAGAAGGGCGGCACGGCCAAGCACGACCCGAACGAGCTGACCGTCAAGCAGGTCCGTGACCGCGAGGCCGACCTCGCCGCCGCGCTGCGCGAGCGGGCCAACTTCCGCGCCGGCGCCGCGCCACCACCCTGGCCACGGTCACCATCCCCGTCGTCGTGCACGTCATCCAGCGGGACACCACCCGGGCCGGCGGCAACATCCCGGACTCGCTGGTCACCGCCCAGATCGACGTGCTCAACCAGGCCTACAACGGTGCCACCGGGGGTGCGCCCACCGCGTTCGGCTTCCAGTTGCAGAAGGTCCACCACGTGACCAACGCCGCCTGGTACCCGATCGTGCAGGGCTCCTCCGCCGAGCGGCAGATGAAGACCTCGCTGCGCGAGGGCGGCAAGAACACGCTGAACCTCTACCTGGGCGAGCTCAGCGACGACCTGCTGGGCTGGGCGACCTTCCCGAAACGCAAGCTGGACAGCATGGACGGCGTGGTCGCGCTGAGCGAGTCGCTGCCGGGTGGCACCGCTACCAACTACAACCAGGGCGACACCGGCACCCACGAGGTCGGCCACTGGCTGAACCTCTACCACACCTTCCAGGGCGGGTGCTCCGGCTCGGGTGACAGCGTCAGCGACACCCCGGCGGAGTCGTCGCCGGCGTTCCAGTGCCCGACCGGGCGGGACACCTGCGCCACGGCCGGCCTGGACCCGATCACCAACTTCATGGACTACACCTACGACTCGTGCATGTACCAGTTCACCCCTGGCCAGGCGAGCCGCATGCTGACCGCGTGGAACGCCTACCGCGCGGCGTAACACCCCAGCAGACGCCGGTGCCGGCTCCGTCTCACGACGGGGCCGGCACCACCGCATTCACGGGGCCTCGGCCAGGGTCAGGCCGCCGTCCGGCGGGTGTCGAAGCCGTGCCGTCCGCGCCGGGCCGGCCGCTGATCGGGTACGCCCGCCGCGTCGCCAGCCAGATGCGCCGCCCGCGGGTCGAGCCAGACCTCAACGGCCGGTTGCCCGCCGCCGCGGCTCGTCGCCTCGCTCTGCCCGCGACGGGTGAGCATGGCGACGTCGATCGTGAACTCGAACAGCCGCCAGTCGACCTGTGGCGCGGCCCGGCCGATCTCGGCGACCCGGGCCACCCGGGCCTGGTCGGTGACAGGTCGGGCGCGGCCCGCCACGTACGCCTCGTCGTCGCTCTCCTCGGGCGGGAACGAATGCAGCGCGTAACGGCCGTCGCGTTCGAGGTCACGGCGTTTCGGCGAGTCGATGACGAAGCAGAAGAGCCCCTCGTCGGTGATGACCGGCGAGACCGGGTGGACCCGGGGGCCGCCGTCGGCGCGGACCGTGGCGAGATAGCCGAAGCCCGGCCCGTACTGCTGCATGAGAAGGCGGATCTCGTCGGCGAGGCGCGGCTCGTCGGCGGCGAATTCGGACCAGGAAGCCATGCGGACATTCTATCGAACACACGTACGAACGCGCAGCCCGACACGCAGGTCACCCGCTCCGGTGACGGCGCTCGGCGCCGTGCTCGCTATGGTGTTCCGATGCTGCTCTCCGACCGCGACCTCGTCAGCGAGATCAAGGCGGGCACGCTCGCGCTGGAGCCGTTCGAGCCCACGCTGGTGCAACCGTCCAGCATCGACGTACGCCTGGACAAGCTCTTCCGGGTGTTCAACAACCACCTCTACACGCACATCGACCCGTCGGTCCAGCAGGACGACCTGACCTCGATGGTCGAGGTGCCGGAGGGCGAGCCGTTCGTGCTGCACCCGGGTGAGTTCGTGCTCGCCTCGACGCTGGAGGTGATCTCGCTGGGCGACCAGCTCGCCGGCCGCCTCGAAGGGAAGAGCTCACTGGGCCGGCTCGGGCTGCTCACCCACTCCACCGCCGGCTTCATCGACCCGGGCTTCTCCGGCCACGTCACGCTGGAGCTCTCCAACGTGGCGAACCTGCCGATCACCCTCTGGCCCGGGATGAAGATCGGGCAGCTCTGCATCTTCCGGCTCTCCTCGCCGGCCGAGCACCCGTACGGCTCGGCCGTCTACGGCTCGCGCTACCAGGGGCAGCGCGGTCCGACGCCGAGCCGGTCCTGGCAGAACTGGCGCACCTGGCCGACCCGCTGATCGCGGAAGAGGCCCCCGCCACGCGAGAGCCCCTGCCGGTGGATCAGCCCGGTCGGCCGTAGCTGTTGATCTGGCCGTCGTCGACGCGTTTCATCGTGATCGGCTTGCCGGACTGGGAGGCGTGCACCACCCAGCCGCCGCCGACGTACATGCCGACGTGGTGCAGGTCGCTGTAGTAGAAGACCAGGTCACCGGCGCGTAGCTCGCTCCGGCTGATCCGGCGGGTGACGTCGTGCTGCTGCCGGGCGTTGTGCGGCAGCGAGACGCCGGCCTTGGCCCAGGCGGCCATGGTCAGGCCGGAGCAGTCGTAGTGGTCCGGGCCGGCGGCGCCCCAGACGTAGATCTTGCCGATCTGGGCGCAGGCGAACTTGACCGCGACCCCGGCGGGGCCGCCCGGGTAGCCGGACGGGCAGGGCGCGGGCCGCAGCGGGCCGCCGCCACCGCTGCCGTAGATCTTGAGGCGGAGCTTGTCCAGCTTGGCGATCTCGGCGTTGATCTGCTTCTTCTTCGCCGCGAGCTGGGCCTCGGTCCGGGTCAGCTGGGCGACCATCTCGTCGAGCGGCTTCTTCTTGGCGGCCAGCTCGTCGCGGAGTTCGACGACGTTGCGTACCTGCTGCTGCTGGCGGTGGGCGAAGCGGTCGAGCAGTTCGAGGCTCGTGACCACGTCGCTCGGCGACCGGCTGCCCAGTAGCGCGTTCACCGTCGACAGGTTGTCGCCCTTGTAGGCGTCGGCGGCGAGGCCGCCGACCTGACCCATGGCGAGGTCGACCTGGAGCTGCAACGGGGCGATCTGCTTGGCCAGGGCCTCGGCCTGCTTCCGCTTGGCGGCGAGGTCCTGACGGGTGGCGTTGTGCTGCTCGATGATCGGTTCGAGCTTGTTCCAGTCCTGGTCGATCTGGCGCTCGATCTCGGCGACCGACGGGTCGGCGTGAGCCGCCGTGGCGCCGCCGGTCAGGATGACGGCGGTACCGGCCAGGGCGGCGAGGGCGGTGGTGAAGCGGGACCAGCGTGGACGCGGCGCAGCCGTCATCCGGTCGTTCGACCGGACCGACGGTCGCCGCGGGGCATGGTGTGCCACCGGGCTTCCTGACTCCTTCTTCGCTGGCCGCCTACCGGGTTAGCTGACGGGTTCGGACGGGAAGGGAGCCGCCCTACCGCAGTGCTGCGGATTCACCCCAGGTAACTGGGTCCCCGGCTCGCCCGGAGGCGACTCGGCGGTGTCGGACCGTCACCACCCGGGTTGGGCGATGCACATTCCGGTCGACGATTGACCAGAGTAGAGAGCGCCGTTATCAATCCGCAACCCGGGGCGCCGTGACACTCCGTACCCGAATTCGCATGGGCCGCGCTGGTGAAGGTTTCCTTCACTCAACATCACTGTGGGGAAAGGTATTGACCCAACGCCATGGGTGGGGTGAGGGTGAGCACGCAGTGACTTCCGCCCGACCTGGAGGTTCGATGCTCCGTCCACCCTTGCCGCCGAGCAGACGAGTTCTGCTCGCCACCGCCGTGGCTGCGGCGACCGCCCTTCTCAGCACCGGACCCGTCGCCGCCGAGCCCCTGGCCGCCGGGTCGCCGACCGCCAGCAGCAGTACGCCGCCGCGGCGGCCGAGTACGGCGTGCCGGAGAGCGTCCTGCTCGGCGTGTCGTACCTGGAGTCCCGCTGGGACACCCACCCCGGCCAGCCGAGCACCAGCGGCGGCTACGGGCCGATGCACCTGACCGACGCCGAACAGGTCGCCTCGACCCCCGGCAGCTCACACGTCGACGAGAACGAGGACCCCCGGGGCGACGACGCCCGGCCGCTGGTGGTCGACACGTCGGCCGCCGCCGAGGCGACCGGCGACGACCTGCCGCAGGCGTCCCTGCAGACCCTCGACGCCGCCGCCGCGCTCACCGGCGTGGCCGAGGAGACGCTGCGCACCGACGCCACCGCCAACATCCGCGGCGGGGCGGCGCTGCTCGCGTCGTACCAGAAGGAACTGGCCGCGCCGGTCGGCGCCGACAGCGACCCGGCGGCCTGGTACGGCGCGGTGGCCCGGTACTCCGGCGCGGACACCGAGGACGCGGCGGCGGCCTTCGCCGACGAGGTGTACGACCAGATCAGCATCGGGGCCAGCCGGACCACCGACGACGGCCAGCGGGTGACCCTCACCGCGCGCCAGGTGACCCCCGACGAGTCCGGGCTGCACCGGCTCGGGCTGCGCCGCGCGGAGCGCCCGGACGGCCTGGAGTGCCCGGTCCGCCTCGCCTGCGAGTGGATCCCCGCGCCGTACGCGGAGTACGTCGTCCCGAAGACCGGCGAGGTGACCTACGGCAACCACGACCTCGGCAACCGGCCGGCGCAGCAGAAGATCGAGTACATCGTCATCCACGACACCGAGGGCTACTTCGGCCCGAGCGTGAACCTGGTCAAGGACAAGACCTACCTGGGCTGGCACTACACGCTGCGCTCGGTGGACGGCTACGTCGCCCAGCACATCAAGGCGAAGGACGTCGGCTGGCACGCCGGCAACTGGTACGTCAACGCCAAGTCCATCGGCATCGAGCACGAGGGCTTCGCCGGCCACGGCACCTGGTACACCGAGGCGATGTACCGGACCTCGGCCAAGCTGGTCCGGCACCTGGCGCTGCGGTTCCAGATCCCGCTGGACCGGCAGCACATCCTCGGCCACGACAACGTCCCCGGCACCACCGCCGGGACCGTGGCCGGCATGCACTGGGACCCGGGACCGTACTGGGACTGGTCGCACTACTTCGACCTGATGAAGGCGCCGTTCCAGGGCACCGGCACCCCGCACACCGGCCTGGTCACCATCGACCCGGACTACGCCAGCAACCAGCCGGCGTTCATCGGCTGCAACCAGCAGCCGCCGGGCGTGCCGAAGCCGACGCCGCCCGCCGCGCCGTGCCCGCTGCGCGGCTCCTCCTCGGTCGTGCTGCGCACCGGGCCGAGCGAGCTCGCCCCGCTGGTCAACGACCGTGGCCTGCGGCCGAACGGCACCCCGGACACCATGTACATCTCCGACCACGGCGCCCGAGCCTCGGCCGGCCAGACGTACGCCCTCGCGGACGTCCAGGGTGACTGGACCGCGATCTGGTACCTCGGCCAGAAGGCCTGGTTCTTCAACCCGTCCGCCGCGCCCACCGCGAAGTGGGCGCAGGGCTTCGTGGTGACGCCCAAGCCGGGCAAGACCACGATCCCGGTGTACGGGCGGGCCTACCCCGAGCGGGCCGCCTACCCGGCCACCATCCCGTACCAGGGCATCTCGCCGCTGCAGTACACCTTCGCGGCGGGCCAGCGGTACGCGCTCGGCGGCGTCCTCCCGGGCGAGTACTACCGGGCGGTCTCGTTCGACGGCTCCGCCCCCGGCGACCGGACGGTGGTCCGGGGCGAGAACCAGTACGTGCAGATCCAGTTCGGCCACCGGGTGATGTTCGCGAACCTGGACGACGTGCTGATCCTGCCGGCCGCGGTGGGCGCGCCGCAGTAGCCACCGCATCCGACGACGAAGGCCCCCGGTCAGCTCGACCGGGGGCCTTGTCGTCGGATCGGATCAGGTGACTCGGCGGTAGCCGGCCACCGGCATGTAGTTGACCTGGCTCACCTGGACCGGCTTGCCGGTCCGTGGCGCGTGCACCATCAGGCCGTTGCCGAGGTACAGGCCGACGTGGTGCAGGTCGCTGTAGAAGAACACCAGGTCACCGGGGCGGGCGTCGGAGCGGGAGACCGCCCGGCCCTCGCTCCACTGGGCGCCGGTGAAGTGGGTCAGGGAGATGCCCGCCGCCTTGTAGGCGTACTGGGTCAGGCCGGAGCAGTCGAACGAGTTCGGGCCGGTGGCGCCCCAGACGTACGGGTCACCGACCTGCTGGCAGGCGACCCGGATGGCGGTCTGCGCGGCGCTGCTGACCACACCGTTGATGGTCGGGCAGCCGGTGACCTTCACCGTGGTCTTCGGCAGCGCGGCGGTGAGGCGCTTGATCTCGGCGTCGATCTGCTTCTTCTTCGCCGCCAGCTCGTCGCGCTGCTTGATCTGGGTGGCGATCAGCGCGTCCAGCTTCGCCTTCTGCGCCTTGTACTTGTCGCGGATGGCGAGCACGCCGGCGATCTGCTTGCGCTCCTGCGTGGCGAGCCGGTCGAGGATGGTGAGCTGCTCGGCGAGCGTCCCCGGCTTGGCGTCGACCAGCAGGGCGCCGACCTCCTGGGAGGGGCCCTGCATGTAGTAGCGGGAGGCCAGTTCGCCGACCCGGTTCATGGCGAGCGTGGACTCCAGCTCCAGCGGCGCCATCTTCTTCTGCAGGTTCGCCGACTTCTTCTGGTTGACCTTCAGCTGGGCGCGGATCTTGTTGTAGCCCTCGATGGTGGGCTCCAGCTGCTCCCACTGCTTGTCGATCTGCGCCTCGATCTCGTCCACCGACGGCGCGGCGTGCGCCGGCGCGGCGACGAGTCCGGCACCGACGGCGACGGCCGCGACCAGGGTGAGCAGACGGTGTACGACCCGGCGGGCGCCGACCGGTCGGACGGGCGGCTGACTCCGGGCGTGACGATGAGGGGGCATGGTTGCCACCGGCACCGACTCCTTTTGCAACCGACCGCCGGGCGCCTCGTGAGGGGGAAGATCGAGGCAGACGACCCACAGCGGTCGGTGCCCCACATTAGGGAAGCCCCGGGGTGATATCAAGGCGGCCATTTGTTCAATCACGTTTGCGCAACCGCTTGCACACCAAGGGTATTCATTTACTTGCCAACGATGGCCGTCAATACGTCGTCGAGGGTCACCACACCGAGCGGCCGGCGGCCGTCGCTCACCAGCACCATGTGTCGCCGCTCGCGCCGCATCGACAGCAGCAGGTCGGCCAGCGTACGGTCCGGCGGCACCACGGCCAGCGGCCGGTAGACCTCCGCCGGCACCGGCTCGCGCCGACGCGCGCCGGCGTACCCCAGCACGTCCTTTACGTGCACGAAGCCGAGCACCCGGCGGGTGGACCGCTGGACCACCGGGAAGCGGGACCGGCCGGTGCGGGTGGCCAGCACCTCCAGCGAGGCGGGTGAGACGTCCTCGGCCACCGTGGTCACCGTCGACCACGGCTGCAACGCGTCCGCCGCCGTCCGGCTGTGCAGGGCGAGCGCGCCGGTGATCCGGGCGTGCTCCTCCGCATCGAGCAGCCCCTCGGTACGCGCCTGGGAGACCAGCCCGGCCAGCTCCTCCGCCGTGAACACCGTCTTCACCGCGTCGGTCGCCTCGACCCGCCACAGCCGCAGCACCTGCCGGGCCGACCACTTCATCGCCAGCAGCAGCGGCTTGGTGGCCACGCAGAACGCCAGCATCGCCGGCCCCAGCCACAGCGCCGACGGCTCCGGCCCGGCCAGGGTGATGTTCTTCGGCACCATCTCGCCGACCACGGTGTGCAGGAAGACCACGATCCCGAGGGCGATCACGAACGCCACCGGGTGCACCGCGCCGGCGGGCAGCCCGAGCGCCTCGAACGGCAACTCCAGCAGGTGCGCCAGCGCCGGCTCCGCGATCGCGCCCAGCCCCAGCGAGCAGATGGTGATCCCGAGCTGCGCCCCCGCGATCATCAGCGGGATCTGGTTCATCGCGGACAGCGCCCATCGGGCGCGCTTCGAGCTGGCGGCGAGCGGCTCGAGCACCGTACGACGGGACGCGATCAGCGCGAACTCGCCGCCCACGAAGAAGGCGTTGCCGAGCAGCAGCAGCACGGCGATCAGCAGCTCAGTCATCGTCGTCGGGCTCCTCCGGGCGGAGCACCCGGACCTGCTCGATCCGGTGCCGCTCGACCTCGACCACGGTGAACTCGTACCCGCCCTCCTCGATCGTCTCGCCCGGCACCGGGATGTGGCCGAGCCGGGCCATCAGGAAGCCCGCCAGGGTCTCGTACGGGCCCTCGGGCAGCCGGAAGCCGGTCTGCTCGGCCAGCTCGTCCTCGCGCAGCACACCGTCCACCAGGACGGTCCGCTCGCCCCCCGGCACGGTCAGCTCGGCCGGCCCGAGGTCGTGCACCGCGTCCGGGTCGAACTCGTCGGCGATCTCCCCGACCAGCTCCTCGACCAGGTCCTCCACGGTCACCACGCCGTCCGTGCCGCCGTACTCGTCGACCACGATGGCCAGGTCGGCGCCGGCGCCCTTCAGCGCGGCGAGGACGGCGTCCAGGTCCAGGCTCTCCGGGACGTACACCGGTTCCCGGGCGACCGCGGCGACGGTCGTGGACGCCCGGCGGTCCAGCGGCACGCCGAGCGCGTCCGGCACCCCGGCCACGCCGGTGACCAGGTCCAGCGTCTCCTCGAAGACCGGGAACCTGGTCCGCCCGGTCTGCTGGGAGAGGCTCAGCAGCTCGGCCACCGTGGCGGTGGCCCGCAACGCGATCACGTCGACCCGGGGCGTCATCGCCTCGGCGGCCCGCTTGTCGCCGAACCGGATGGTCCGGCGCAGCAGCATCGCGGTGTCCGGCGGCAGCGCGCCGGCCCGGGCGGAGATCGCCGCGAGCAGTCCCAGTTCCTCGGGCGACCGGGCGCTGGCCAACTCCTCCTGCGGCTCCACGCCGAGCTGGCGGACCAGCCGGTTGGCGGAGTTGTTCAGCGCCCGGATCAGCCAGCCGAACGTCCGGGCGAAGCCGCGCATCGGCGCGGCGGTGGCCAGCGCGGCCGGCATCGGCCGGGCCAGCGCCAGGTTCTTCGGCACCAGCTCGCCGAAGAGCATCGAGATCAGCGTCGCCAGCGCCAGGGCGAGCAGCGGGCTGAACCGGTCGGCGCCGCCGACGGGCCGCAGCAGCGGGGCGACGAGCCGGGCCAGCGCCGGCTCGGCCAGGTAGCCGGTGAGCAGCGCGGTGATCGTGATGCCGAGCTGGGCGCCGGAGAGCTGGAAGGAGAGTTCGCGCAGCGCCGTACGTACGGTGACGGCCCGCGCGTCGCCGCCGGCCGCCCGCCGGTCGATCTCGGCGCGGTCGACCGTGACCAGGGCGAATTCGGCCGCGACGAAGAACGCGTTGCCGGCGGTCAGCAGCACGAAGCCGACCAGGGGCAACAGCGTGCCGAGCAACAGGCTGTCGATGAGCGCGATTGTTCCACGGGCCGACCCGGGGCACGAGTTCACGCCGGCCGGGGGTGGCGGGCAACCTCCCCACCCACGACGACGGCGGTGGCACCTCGGGGGTGCCACCGCCGTCGTGCGTCCGGTTGTGCCGGGGGTACGACCTCAGCCGGCGACCGGCGCGGTCTTCTTCTCGCCCGGCGCGGCTTCCGGCTTGACCGAGCGGAGCAGCACGCTGGCGACGTCGATGACCTCGACCTGCTCGCCGGCGCCCTTGCCGTTGACCCCGTCGTTGAGCATGGTCGAGCAGAACGGGCAGCCGACGGCGACGGTCTTCGCCCCGGTGGCCATGGCCTCCTCGACCCGGTCCACGTTGATCCGCTTGCCGATCTTCTCCTCCATCCACATCCGGGCGCCGCCGGCGCCGCAGCAGAAGGAGCGCTCGCTGTTGCGCGGCATCTCGGTGAGTTCGCCCTGGATGGCGTCGCCGAGGACCTCGCGCGGGGCGGCGAAGACCCGGTTGTGCCGGCCCAGGTAGCAGGGGTCGTGGTAGGTCACGCCGCCGTCGACCGGCTGCACCGGGGTGAGCTTGCCCGTGCTGACCAGGTGGGCCAGCAGCTGGGTGTGGTGCACGACCTCGAACTCGCCGCCGAGCTGGCCGTACTCGTTGCCGAGGGTGTTGAAGCAGTGCGGGCAGGTGGCCACGATCTTGCGCTTGGCCTTCTCCCGGCCCTCGAACGCCTCGTTCAGGGTCTCGACGTTCTGCTGGGCGAGCATCTGGAAGACGAACTCGTTGCCGATCCGGCGGGCCGGGTCACCGGAGCAGGTCTCGCCCTCGCCCAGGATCGCGAACTTCACGCCCGCCTCGTTGAGCAGCGTCGCGACCGCCCGGGTGGTCTTCTTGGCGCGGTCCTCGAACGCGCCGGCGCAGCCGACCCAGAACAGGTACTCGAAGTCGTCCACCTCGCCGACCCGCGGCACCTCGAAGTCGAGGCCCTTGGTCCAGTCCTCGCGGGTGTGCTGTGGGGCGCCCCACGGGTTGCCCTTGTTCTCCAGGTTGCGCAGCATCACGCCGGCCTCCGACGGGAAGCTCGACTCGATCAGCACCTGGTAGCGACGCATGTCGACGATGTGGTCGACGTGCTCGATGTCCACCGGGCACTGCTCGACGCAGGCGCCACAGGTGGTGCAGGACCAGAGCACGTCCGGGTCGATGACGCCGCCCTCCTCGGCGGTGCCGATCAGCGGGCGGTCGGCCTCGGCCAGCGCCAGCACGTCCATGTGGGCGAGCTGCGCGGCGGTGGCCTTCTCCTCGCCGGTCAGGTCCTTGCCGCCACCGGCCAGCAGGTACGGCGCCTTGGCGTACGCGTGGTCGCGCAGGCTGAGCACCAGCAGCTTCGGCGACAGCGGCTTGCCGGTGTTCCAGGCCGGGCACTGCGACTGGCAGCGGCCGCATTCGGTGCAGGTGCTGAAGTCGAGCAGGCCCTTCCAGCTGAACTGCTCGACCTGGGCGACGCCGAACTGGTCGGACTCCGGGTCGGCCTCCTCGAAGTCGAGCGGCTTGCCCTCGCTCATCATCGGTCGCAGGGCGCCGAGGCCGGAGCCGGCGGGCTTGGCCGGCTCGCGCTTGAAGAAGATGTTGGGGAACGCCAGGAAGCGGTGCCAGGCGACACCCATGGTGACGTTCAGCGAGATGACGATGAGCCAGGTCATCGAGATGACGATCTTGATGAGGGCGGCGACGCTGACGCCGGCCGTCCAGGCCGGCAGCGCGGCGCGACGGCGTGGCTGAGCGGGGTGGCCCAGACCGGGTACTCGAAGTGGTCGGTGGCGACCTTGAAGCCCCGGATCACGAAGCCGAAGATCAGGACCAGCAGCACGACCCACTCGACGAAGTAGCCCTGCCACATGGTCGAGCCGGTGAACCGGGACCGGTTGCCGGGCCGGTTGGGCCGGTTGCGCAGCCGGATCGCCATCAGCACCACTATGCCGACCAGGCCGAGGATGCCGATCAACTCGGTGGCCAGGGCGAAGATCGTCCAGTGCCCGATGATCGGCAGCCCGCCGCCCGGCGTGACCACCTCGAAGTACGCCTCGAGCACCAGCAGCGACAGCAAGATGAATCCGACCATCACGAACCAGTGCGCGGCGCCCACCACGCTCCACTTCAGCATGCGGGTGTGACCGGCGGTCTCCACCAGCATGGTCTTCGTGCGGGCGCCCTTGTCGGTGAACCGCTCCGGCGCCGGTTGACCCAGCCGGATGACTGCCACCATCTTCATGACCGCGCGTACCGCAAGCCCCACCGCTACGGCGGTGATGGCGGCCGCGAGGATCGTGGCGACGATCTGGACGCTGCCCATCGAGTTGGCCTCCCGGTCTGCTGCCTGTCGAGCGGCTCGGCGACCGGGGACGGCTCACGGCGCGGGTGGCGTTGCGCCGCTCCCGCTGCCCCGACCCGACCGGTCGATGACCTCGCTCCGCTCGGTCATGCAGTGCAGCCTACGCGCAAGGTTACCCAGCAGTAACGTGAGTCATCTCGCATCCGGCCACGCCGCCCTGCCGACACCTTAGGTGGACCGGCCGGCGCGCGCCGGACAGGGGCGTCCTGGCGTGACCTACCTCCGTCGCCGAGGCGCCGGTCGGGGCCGGCCGACCCGGCGCACCACAGGTCGACGGCCCGGCCCCCGGGACGGGGAACCGGGCCGGACTTCGAGCGGGTCAGCGCCAGCGGGAGAGCAGGATCAGCGAGGCGACCATCGCGCCGAAGCCCACCGCGAGGTTCCAGTAACCCCACGACATGACCGGGTACGCCTGCTCGGAGAGGTAGTACACGACCAGCCAGCCGATCCCGGCGACGATCAACGCGACGGCGGTGATCGGCAGCCAGATCGGGCTAGGCTTGCGCGTCGCCGCCGTCGCCGTCGGACGCACGTCCGTCGGCGGGGTGTACACCTTCTTCTTGCGGACCTGAGACTTGGGCACGACGCTCTCCAGAGGGGGTGACGACCTCGTCCGGCCTGACAACCGGGCGCGGGGGCGACGGTCCATGGCCAATAATGTTCGACAGCTAGCGTAGTCCCGACGGACCGTCCAGGCCACGAATGGGGTCAGGCCGGTGCGCGGAGTGACCGAAAAGGGTGGGACTTTTCGGGTCGAGCAGAGCGGTCCGCCCCTCCCGGGCCGGCCCGAGACGACGGGGAAGGAAACGCCCGGTGGAGTACACGTCCGGCGCCGCCTCCTGGCAGAAGGTCCTCCGGCGAGCCGCCGCCGGCCTCTTGCCGCGACGCCCACGGCAGCGACGACCGGGCTGGGCGGTCGGGGTGCCGTTGATCGCCGCCGCGGCGGGACTGCTCTTCACCACCACGGCGACCACGGCCGGCGGCACCGCGCTGCGGGAGGACCGGCGCCCGCAGCTCACCCAGCTGATCGAGGACCGGCGCGAGCAGGTCGAGACAAGCGAGCAGCGCGCCGCCCGGCTGCGCGCCGAGGTGGAGAGCCAGACCGCCGCCCTCGCCGACACCGACGGCCCGATCAGGGCCCAGCGGGACCGGGCCGCCGCCAGCCGGCAGGCCGCCGGGTTCACCGCGCTCACCGGCAGCGGGGTCACCATCGAGCTGGACGACGCGCGCCGGCGCAACGACCAGGCGCTGCCCAAAGGTGCCAGCAACGACGACCTGGTCGTCCACCAGGGCGACGTCCAGGCGGTCGTGAACGCGCTCTGGGCGGGCGGAGCCGAGGCCATGTCAATCATGAATGTCCGCGTGCTCAGCACCAGCGCGGTACGCTGCGTCGGTAACACCCTGCTGCTGCACGGCCGGGTGTACTCCCCTCCGTTCAAGATCGTTGCGATCGGCGATCCCGCTGCCCTCCAGCAGGCCCTCGCCGCGTCCGAGGGAGTCCGGTTGTTCAGGGAAGCGGTCGACCACTACCAGCTCGGCTACTCCGAGCACGTGTCCACGGTGACCGTGCCGGCGTTCGAGGACTCGACCGCCCTCCGGTCCGCGAAGGTGCCCCGGTGACCCAGGACGGCCGCCCCCCGGGGCAGGACGGGCGCCACCGCGACCAGAGCGAGGACCCGACCGCGTTCGTCCCCAGGGTCGACCGTCCGGCCCCGCCCCGGCCCGCACTCGACCTGCCCTGGCCGGAGCCGACCGGGAACCGCTCCCCGTCGCCCGGTCCATCCGCGGCCGCCCCCGCGCCGGTGCGCCGGCCGGACACCGCGGGCCCGACCGACGCCCCCGCCGGCCCGGCCAACCCGTACCGTTCCCCGCCACCGGCCTGGCCCGGAAACGCCCAGGCCAGTCCGCCGGCGCCGGCCGCCCCGCAGCGACCGGCCGCGCACGAGCCACCGCGGCCGGAGCCGCCCGCCTGGCAGGTGGCCACCAACCAGGCCGCGCACCGTCCAGCCGACGAGCCCGGACGCCGGATTCCCACCGCCCCGCCGGCCGCCCAGGTGGCGCGACACCCGGCGGACCAGCTCGCGCCACACCCGGCCGACCAGGCCCCGC
>NZ_JAEVHJ010000043.1:0-32176 GCF_016802855.1 Micromonospora sp. ATA51
GAGATGGCCGGACACGCCCGGATCACCGCCGCCGGACTGCCGGTCTACTTCGCCCGCCCGCACTCACCCTGGCAACGTGGCAGCAACGAGAACGCCAACCGGATCCTGCGCGAGTACTTCCCCAAGGGCGTCCCGATCACCTCCGACCCGAAATACCTCGCGATGGTCGCTTCCGAGATCAACAACCGACCGCGTAAGATCCACGGTTGGAAGAAGCCCTCCGAGATATTCACCGAACTCGTCGAGGCGAATGCTTCCACCAGCTGAACCCGCCCCCTATCGACGAACGCTATGACGTGGTCCTGGGCCATGCGCACCCCTCCCGTCGGCGAATCGCGGCGATGGTAGCGCGCGGGTGCGACGCCGCTGTCGTATAGCTGGTCCTCAGTTTGAAAATGGCCCCATGCGGCGAGGAGCATAAGATCGGGACATCGTCGCTAAGATCAAGCATCCGCTTCTGCCGCGATCCGCGCGTCACGCCGTGTAACGGATGGATCGCGGCACTCAGCGCACGGATCTGCCGAAGATAGTGTGTCTGCGTCTCGGCGATAAGGCGCGGTTAGCCGATATCCCAGGACGCGAGGTGAGTCCCGCAATGCAGGCATTGGAACAGATACGCGGTGGGCTCACCGTTGCGGTCGAGCCGGTGCAGGAACTCTTCGGTTTCCTCGGATGACCAGCCGAGTTGCCGGTGGCTCGCGCGAAGCATGTTCAGGGCGTCCGGATGAGTTTCGACATCGCGGTAGCCAGCCGGGCCGAGAAAGGCCGCGCCATCGCCGCAGTGGTAGAGCCATGACTCTTGCTGCCAACCAGTGAAGCCGGGGGTTCGGCGAGTGATCTCCTCGATGACGTGGTGCGGCACGTCGTCAGGCACGTCGACCGCGTCGCTGAACTCGGCAGGCATGTCCAGGATGTCGCTGCCCTCCGTGTCGGCGGCAACGACGCCGAGTGCCCTGGAAGCCTCCCCGGAGTAGATACAGTGCAGGCAAAGACTTTCGGGTTGTCTACCGTAGATCGGTCCCCGGTAGCGAATTTGCCGAAGTTGACCGCAGACGCTGCATTCGTGCTGAACCCGCACCGCCGAGCCCGTGGCCAAGGGATCAGGGTGGTATCGAAACACCGGCTCGGTCACGAGCCCATCATGCCAACTGTTGGTCGCCGCCCCGACGGCGGCTGCTGGTCCCTACCGCCTCGCGCACGCCTTCAGCAGAGTCGGAGGATCGTCGATTTGATGGGTTCGATGTCCCCGTCGGTGCCCTCTTCTGCCGCGGACCGCGCGTCACGGAGCGCAGCCGGCCGTCCAAGGGCGGCGGCGCACCGACGTGCCCAATTGAGTGCGGTCAGCGTGTTGGGATTCCCAGACCGGCTGCTGGGGCTCGTCGTTGTGCACGATGATGTCGACGTGATCGGTCGGGCGGACCGTAGCGAAGTAGAGCTGTTGGGAGGGGATGTAACGCTCGCGCCAGCGCCGTTCGACTTCGGCCCGAGATGACACCCGGCGCTCTCGGATCACGGCACGATCCACGGTCTTCTCGAGCGCGGTCGACACGAAGATGCGCAGATCCCACCGATCAATCAGTTCCGGGCGCATGAGGAAGACGCCGTCGAAGACCAGTACGGCGTCGGCGGGGGCAGTCGTGACCGGCGGGGACAGCGCGGTATCCGCTGTGCGGTCGTAGACCGCGTGTTGGAAGCGTCGATCTCCGCCTGGGCCGAGCGGATCGAGCAGAACCCGGTTCAGCGCGTCGTAGTTGTGGGTGTCGAGGTAGCAGCCTTCGGCCGAGTACTCGCCGCGTGGATAGCGCTGTGCCCGGGGGAAGAGGAAATCGTCGATCGTCGCGCGGATGACGTGGCGGCCCTGTGTGCGCAAGGCGACGGCCAGTTCGTCGGCGAGCGTGGTCTTGCCTGCGGCGGGCGGTCCGTCGATGGCAACCCGCGTCGGGCGTGCGACTGTGACGGACCCGACTGCCTCAGCCAGGCGGCCGAGCAGCTCGTCGCGGGTGCCTTGGTCCATGTCGGGCCCCGTCCTAGTCTCGCGAAGGCCGGCGGTCGAGCCGACCTTACGCGCGCCAGCCTTCTCGCGCCCACTCCCCGAGTGAGTGAGATTGCCGCATGCGGAAGTGGCTGCGGTCACGGCGCAAACAGGCTGTCATGCTAGCGCTGCTCGCTCGGTCTAGCGTGACCGGTCATGCCGCTGGTCACGGGTCGAAGCGCGGGCAGGAGCGGGTTTATGGTGGCCGCATGCTTGACCTGGGCAGGCTAGACCTGGAGGAGATCGCCACCGCGCTCGAGGACCAGACCGACTACGAGCACCGATGGCTGATCAACCCGCAGACCGGCGAGATCGTGTTCTGGACGACGGACGGCGGCATCGACGGGCACACGCCCGTCGACCTTGACGACCTCGACCTGGTCGGTATTGATCCGCTGCCGTCCTACGTCTGGTACCAGGACATGGCCGACTTTGCCGAGAGGATCAGTGATGCGGCGGCCGGCCGCAGACTCGCGCGAGCGATCCAGGGCAAGGGCGCCTTCCGGCGGTTCAAGAACGAGTTGCATGCGGAGTATCCGCACCTACTGCCAGCGTGGTACGCCTTCCGCGGCGTGCGCGCAAAGCGGCGGGCTGTTGAATGGCTGGTCGACAACTCGCTGGTCGACGACGAAACGGGCGAGCGTTTCGTGGCCGAGCACCCAGATCCCGACCTTCCCTGAGCTGGCGCCCGCGCCGCGCGACTTCCTGCACCACGAACGAACACATGTGCCGCATCCGTGGCGCTGACCTTCGTCGGTGAGCAACCGGATCTGCCGATGACAGTGCAGTGCCGACCGTAGAAGCTGACGATCTCATGCGGGTATCGGGCCGATCTGATTGCGTCGGGGCCGGCCGCCGCTGCGCGCGGGGTTTCGATCGGGATTCGTGGGCGCTACCGCAGTTGGTCGCGGCGGCGGGTCAGGTTGGCGGTCTGGGCGGTGTTGCCGGCCAGCTCGATGGCTTTGTCGTAGGCCGCGCGCGACTGCTGACTTTGGCCCAGCCGGCGCAGCAGGTCGGCGCGGGTCGCGTGGTAGGCGTGATAGCCGGCCAGCTTGTCCTCAAGACGGTCGACGGCCGCCAGTGCCACCTGCGGGCCGTCGAGCTCGGCGACCGCGATGGCCCGGTTGAGGGCGATGATCGGCGAGGAGTCGAGGTGGACGAGTTGGTCGTAGAGGGCGACGACCTGCGACCAGTCGGTGTCGCGGATGTCGCGGGCGGAGGTGTGCACGGCGTTGATCGCTGCGAGGATCTGGTAGCGGCCCGGAGCCACCCCGGCGGCGGCAGCGGCGAGGCGCTCGCGCACGAGCCGGTGACCCTCGGCGATCAGCGCCGTGTCCCAGGCCCCACGGTCCTGCTCGTCGAGGGTGACCAGTTCGCCGCTGGCCGAGACCCGGGCGGGGCGGCGGGCCTCGATGAGCAGCATCAGCGCCAGCAGCCCGGCCACCTCACCGTCCTCCGGCAGCAGAGCGCGGATCAGGCGAGTGAGCCGGATCGCCTCGGCGGTCAGGTCCTGACGTACGGGATCGGTGTCGGGGCCGGTCGCCAGGTAGCCCTCGTTGAAGACGAGATACAGCACGGCGAGTACGCCGGAGACGCGGGCCGGGAGATCCTCCGCGGACGGCACCCGATAAGGGATCCGAGCCGCTTTGATCTTGGCCTTGGCGCGGGTGATCCGCTGCTCCAAGGTGGTCTCCTGCACCAGGAAGGCGCGGGCGATCTCGGGCACGGTCAGGCCGCCGAGCATGCGCAGTGTCAGCGCCACGCGGGCTTCCATCGCCAGCGCCGGGTGACAGCAGGTGAAGATCAGCCGCAGCCGGTCGTCGTCGATGGCGCCGAGAGGCTCGGGCGGGTCGTCGTCGTACACCATCTGAGCCTCCTTGTGCTTGTCGTCGCGTTTGTTCTCGCGCCGGATCCGGTCGATGGCCTTGCGGTTGGCGGTGGTGGTCAGCCAGGCGCCGGGGTTGGGGGGCACGCCGTCGGCCGGCCACCGCTGCACGGCGGTCGCGAACGCCTCGGCCGCCGCCTCCTCGGCGATGTCGAGGTCACCGAACCGCCTGGTCAGCGAGGCGACCACCCGGGCCACTCCTCGTGGTGGGCCCGGGTGACCGCCTCGCGGACGTCGACCCTGTTCACAGGAAGGGCCGCACCTCGACCTTCCGATCGCAGACCTTCGACGCCTCGGTGGCGAGCTTGAGCGCCACATCCAGATCGGGGGCCTCCCACACCCAGACGCCGGCGAGGTACTCCTTCGACTCCACGAAAGGCCCGTCGCTGAACACCGCCTGCTCGCCCCGGTTGTCGATGACCGTGGCCGCGGTGGTGTCTGCGAGTCCGCCCGCGAAAACCCAGTAGCCCTCGGCGATCAGTCGTTCGTTGAACGCGCTGATGGCAGGCTGCCTGTCCGTGCTGCCGGGATTGCTCTTGTCATCGATCACGGAAACCAGGTACTGCATCTGAAGATCATCTCCTGTGGTGTTGAGACAGCGTGGTTCGGCGGTCAGGGACTTCAGGCCGTTGCATACCGCGGGCGCCCGGCCGGCCGGTAGACCTGGATCGACACGCCCTTCGAGTCGACCCGCGACTCGACCAGGTCGAGCGCAAGATCCGGACCGGTCTCCGGGAACAGCCTCGCGCCCTGGCCGAGGATCACCGGGATCACGATCAGAATCATCTCGTCGACCAGATCGTTCTCCAGCAGCCACCGGGTCAGGGCGCCACTGCCGTGCACCTGCAGCTCACCCTCGGGCTTGGCCTTCAGCTCACTGATGGCCGCCGCGAGGTCACCGCGGAGAACGGTCGTGTCCTCCCAACGCGGCGCGGTGAGCGTGGTCGAGGCAACGTACTTGGGGGCCTCGTTCAAGGCCACGCCGATGGGATGTGCGCGCATCTGGTCGATTGATCCCCAGGAGCCGGCGAACAACTCGTAGGTGCGCCGGCCGAACAGGAACGCGTCGGCGCGCTGGTAGGTCTGCGTGATGAACGTCCTGGTCTCGTCGTCACCCGCCCCCCGGGCCCATCCGCCGCGCTCGAATCCGTTCCTGCGGTCATCCGACGCGGCGCCGTTTCCCTGCATCACTCCATCGAGGGTGACCTGGGTCATGGTCGTCAGCTTCATGATCGCGGTTCCTTCACCTTGGCGCCGCCCCTTGCGGGCGGCCTCACCCCTGCTACGAACACCACCGCCCCGAACCGACACCCCCTCCCGGACTTCTTTGAAGAATTTTCCGGGACGCCGGTCGTCATCGCTCCGACAACACGACAGTTTCGCAGCGACTGCGCTTCGCCTCCTCAAGCACGCCCAGCGCGGACAAGCTCCTGGACCAGATCGACCGATCACGAAGATCCTGACTAGTCGTCCGCACATGCCGCGATCCGCGCGTGGCGGAGCGTGGCGGCGACCGCTACCGCTCGGCATCCTGATCTGCCGATGAGCGGACGAACCGGCTCGCTTCAGCGATCCCCGTGTCGTATCCTGGCCGACTTCTATTCTTCCGGAGGTTGGGTTGGCTGAGTACCCGCAGGAAGTCATACAGCGCTTCCATGCCACCCCTGAGCAAATAGCTGCCGGCCTGGTAGAAGAGCCTCCAAGGAGCTGGCAGTCCATCGTCGTCGAGGACTACGACCCGGCTTGGGCTGATCGATACGCTGCTGTCAGCTCCCTACTCAAGGAGGCCCTGGGCGACCTGGTCCTCAACACCGAACACGTAGGATCCACATCGGTGCCGGGTTTGGCAGCCAAGCCCATCATCGACATCGACCTCCTACTTGAAGACACCACGGACGAGTCCCGCTACATCCCCGCCCTTGAAGGGATCGGGTACCGACTCGTTCTCCGACAGCCGTGGTGGCACGGGCATAGGATGCTGGTTGGCCCTGCGGAAGACATCAATCTTCACGTTTGGCCGCGGGACGCGCCCGAACCGATAAGGCACAGGCTCTTCCGGGACTGGCTGCGCTCGCATCCAGAAGACCGGGAGCTCTACGCCGCGACCAAGCGGCGCCTCGCGCGGGATACCGCCCATCGAACCAGCGACTACAGCCTGGCGAAGAACGACGTCATCGATCAGATCTATGCGCGCATCTTCGCGACAGCCAGCGAGCGACCCCAACCTGACCCCGATTGATGGCAACTCGCACGCGCTCGGACCAGGCATCCGGATTTGCCGCGGACCGTGCGCTGCGGAGCGTCACGATCGCTTGAGCCATCCGCCGTCCGGTCGTGCCGATGAGCGGAAGTTGTCAGATGGTTCTGAACCGCTTGCCGCGATCGATGCAGGCTCGCACCACCGCAGCTAGGGCAAGGCCCTAGCATTGCCCCCCATGATCGAGGACTTCGCGGATCGGCTCCTGTGCGACGTGGCCGGTCTCGACCCCTGCACAGCGGTCGTCGAGGCTGGCGAGCAGGATGTCGACGGGCTGACCGACTACGGCCCGGAGGGCCACCAGGCCCGCACCGATCTCGCGGCCCGCGCCCTGCGCGAGCTCGAGATCTTGGGTGATGTACTGCCGGCCGCGACCCCGCTGCACGCCCACCTCGCCGAACGGCTGCATGCGCGTATCGCCTTCCATGACGCCGGGGAGGACCTGCGCGAACTGCACGCGGCGGCCACCGGTCCGCTCCAGCTCATCCGCCAGGCCGTCGAGGCCGCGGTTCCCGGCCGCGGCGCCGAGGGCGCGGCCTACGAGGAGGGCTGGGCTCGTGTCGGCGCGCGCCTGGCCGCGATCCCCGCGGCCCTGGACGGGTATGCCCGCAGCCTCTTACTTGCCGCGGAGCGCGGCAATTTGCCGGCGCGGCGTCAAGTGGAGCTCGTGACGCAGCGCTGCCGCAACTGGATCGACGACGATGTCGCCCTGGTGGATCGCTACGGCGTGGGGCGTCAGCGGGCGTCGTTGCAGGCCGCAGCGACGGGCGCGCGAGAGGCGTACCAGAAACTGGCCGAGATGCTGACCTCGGACCTAGCACCGCGGGCCGTTGATGAGGAAGCGTTCGGGCAGCAGCGGTACGCACTCTGGGTGCGCACCTTCCTCGCGGCCCAGCCTGACCTGCGCGAGCTGTACGACTGGGGCTGGGACGAGTTCAGCGCGATCGAGGCAGAGCTGATCGCGGAAGCGAAGGCCCTGGGCGGGAGTGTGCCAGAGGTGCTCGCCTGGCTCGCCGGCCCCGACGCGCCCGGCACGCTGCACAGCAGGGAGGCGTTCGCCGCGTGGCTGCAGGAGCTGTTGGAGGCCGCCACCGAGCGACTGGACGGCGTGTACTTCGACATCCCCGCCCCGCTGCGGCGCATCGAGTCGCGGTTGACCACGTCGTCCGGCATTGCCTACACCGGGCCGTCGCGGGACCTGACGCGGCCGGGCCGGGTCTGGTGGTCCCTCCCCGAGGACGCAGCGAGTTTCCCCACCTGGTACGCCTACAGCACCGCCTATCACGAGGGCGTTCCCGGCCACCACCTCCACCTCGGCTCCGAGGTCTGCCGGGGAGGCCTCGGGCAGCGGCTGAACCTGCTCGGCGGCCTCTCCGGCAGCCAGGAGGGCTGGGCACTGTACGCCGAGCGGTTCATGGACGAGCTCGGGCTCTATGAACAGCCGGGTGCTCGACTGGGGTATCTATATATGCAGCTGCTGCGGGCGGCACGGGTTGTGGTCGACATCGGCCTGCACCTGCGGCTGCCGATGCCGTCTGGTGACAGAGCATTGTGGACACCGGATGCTGCGCTGAAGCTGCTGCGGGACCGCTGTCACCAGGGGCCGTACGCGTCCGCCGAGCTCGCGCGTTACCTGGGCCGGCCAGGGCAGGCGCTGGCCTACAAGGTGGGTGAGCGGGTGTGGCTGGCAGGCCGCTCGTCCTTCCCCGGCGACCGGCGCGCATTCCATCGTCAGGCCCTGGAGCTGGGTTCGCTGGGCTTGGATCAGTTGACGGCCGCCCTCCAGGGTGACCGCGCACCACTCGTGCACCGCGGTGAAACAAGCCAGGGACCGCGCTTGTAGCTGCACGTCCTCGACGTCCGACCAGTCTGAACCAGGGCCAGACTTAACAGCGCGTACGACCTTGGTATATCAACACGGTCATGGTCTATTTCCACGTCCGGATCTGCCGCACTGCGCGCGCTCGTGCCGATGAGCGGGCGTCTGGTCGGTACCGCACGGATGACGTCCCCGCCTGCCTCTCCCGGATGACAGTACGTAAGGTCAGGGCATGATCGAATCCCAACGCGAAGCCGTACCGCGCAACGACGGTGGCGAGCTCGACACCACCCTCGCCTTCTTGTCCTTCGCTCGATCATGCGTGCTGAAGAAGGTCGCCGGCTTGAACGAGGAGCAGCTGCGGCGCCGCCTGGTCGTCTCCGACACCACACTGCTGGGCCTGGTCCAGCACCTGACCGACGCCGAACGGTACTGGTTCGGCTACACGTTCGCCGGCGACCCGCGCTACGCCGACGTCGACTTCGACATGGTGGTCGAGCCGGACCGGTCCCCGGAACAGATCATCGCCGGCTACCGGACCGCGATCGCCGACAGCGACGCCCACATCATCGCAGCCGCTGGCCCCGACCTCCTCACCGCGCAGCCGGTCGGTGACGCGCCTCGTACGCTTCGCTGGGTGCTCGCCCACATGACGAGCGAGACCATCCGGCATGCCGGTCACGCCGACATCCTGCGAGAGCTCATCGACGGTGCCACCGGCCGGTAGGAGATCGCGACTCGGAGCCGTACCCCATCCGGTGCAACGCAGCCCCGTCGAGCACTCGGAGACCAGCAACGGCCCGAAGGGTCGGCAAGGTGACGGTGAGGAACGCACGGATCTGCCGCGATGCGCGCGTTCAGCCCCGCTCCCGCAACGTCCGACTTTGCCGATGAGCGGACGTTTGGTTCTGGGGTGTGCCGGTAGGGTCCGCCCGTGGATCCGTCATGGGTTGAAGCTGGAGCCGTGTTCCTGTGGCCGGACCGCGACGGGCTGATGCGTGCACTCGTACACGACGGTGCTGTCGTCATGTACGACGCCTGGTGGTCGCATTTGGGCAACTGGGGACTGGCGGACCTTCAGAAGATCAAGCAGGGGCGTGTCAGCTACTACGTCGTGCACAGTTCCGTGTTGGCGGAGAAGGCAACGTTCGTGCGGTCGGAGCCGTTGGCGGCCGACGAGCGGGCGGTCCATCGTCCTGACCTCCCGTTCGCCGTCGCGCAGAGCGCCAGGCTGTCTTGGCCGGCCGAGGTGTCGCAGACACCGGCCTGGGCTGCCGAGTTCCGCGCCACCACCGGCCGCCCGGACGGTGCAGGGTTGCAGACGCCTGAGGTGTACCTGTGCCCGTTCGGTCCCAAAGGCGGCTCGAAGGCTGGTGTCCACGTGCGAGCGGACAACGGGACCTCCTTTACCGCCGAGGAATTGATACGGAAGGCCGCTACCATCCAGGCGCCGCACGTCGGGGATGCAGTGCCGGTGCATGGAGTCGGGATCTACCGACTGGGACTGCAGCGCGGTGTCCCTGCCTTCTACCTGTGGGGTGCCGAGAGCAGGATGCTGTGATTCCGTCCGGCTGCGTCGTCGAGCCCGCGCTCTCATGCCGCGTCGCGCGCGACCAAGCCGACTTTGCTGGTAGACGACACCTGCTCGCGGTCAGGTGCTATAGAGCCCGTCCCACGGCTCGGAGAACCCGAGACCGTCTGGGTACAACTCAACCCAGTCGCCCCGCTCGACATCGGATTCGTCGATCAGACCGAACGTGACACCATCGTAGAGCATGTGAAACGGCCGGATCGAGATGTCGGTGAGCTGGCGGTCAGACAGCTGATCGAGCAGTGCCGTCAGGCGGCGCTCAGCCTGCTCGCCGAGTTCGCCTCGCAAGTTCGGTGCGATGCCGATCAGCGAAATCTCGGATCTGCGGTGACGCCCGTCAGCGTCGAAGAGATGTAGGTAGGCATACCATCGGATGCGTTCCCGGCCCATGTCAGGCTCGTGATCGTCATCGCGGCGGGCGCCGTGCACTGCCGCGCTGCAATCTGGTAAAGCCCGTGGTGCGGATGCCCGCGGAAGCGGCTGGTGGACCACCGGTAGGCGGTGCGCAACGCGCGATCGAGGCGTAGCAGCGGGAAGAGATGACCGGACATGTCCTCGACCGCCACCTCGAGGTCAGGATTGCGCTGACGAAGCAGACGGCCGATGGCCTCGGCTGCCCGCATGTGGCCGTGTCCGAACGGCGCGCCGACGACGAGCACTCTTTGTATTTCCCTGCCAGCCACCCTCGGCTTCCCCCGCCACCGTATGCCGCCGGCCGTCTCGGCCCGAGGGATCCTGGTGCACGGACGCGACCCCCCTCGGCGTGGTCTTCAATGACTCACTTGCGATACCGGCCAGTTTTTCCGGTGTCCGGCCCCGTACCCCCGGATCGTTTCGGCGTATACCTGACCGTGCGGCAACGCCCGGAGCCGAGCTCCGACTCTGGCGGGCTGCCCTGATGCTTCCGACCCTGCCGGCGCAGTCCGACTTGCGCAGGTGGATCACAGCGACCGCGAGAGGGTCCTGGCCAGCGGATCGGCCATCGCGACGCCGACGCCGCTCTCGCCGGTCTCGCCGGTCACGGAGGGGCGGGCAATGCCGTTTCGGCGATGAGCGTCAGCCGTTTCCGTGCCAGTGGAGGTGTTGCGGGTAGAGAATGGGCGGGTGCGGGGCGTTTTGGCCGAAAAGAGCTGATGGGTGGGATCGCCTATAGCGGTGGGGGCGGTGGCGGTCGTTGGACGAGGGGTCAACGGTGCGACGAGGACGCCTCAAACCCGCTCAGGCGCGTGTTGATCGAGTTCTCCGTCGGATCGCTGCGGCACGCGAGGGACTGGCTTGCAAAATCGGTGGACGATCATGAGGAGGCGGAACATGTAAAGGCGACCGCGCTTGTCGCGCAAGCGTTGGCCGGTGATGGCCGGGGTCTTCGCGGCCGGTGCCGTTGTAGGGGCAGCAGGTGCGACAGCGATAGGGCGTTCAAAGGGGTGGCACCGTGACGATCCGTTCAGCACCGCCGCCGACCGGGGCGGCGATTCCATGCTGGCGTCGACTCGCACTGATGCGGCGCCGAACGACGCGGGTGTGAGGATGCCGGATGTGACGGTGCCGCCGCTGAGCGCGGCTGACGGAAGCAGCGCGACCGTCTCTCCGGCGGGCCGCGTCTGAAGCCCCCGGCTTCTGCCGTTCACAGAGCCGTGCCAGTCGGGGCGGTTGGGGCGACGTGGCGCGGCGACCCAGGAGGTCATCGGTGGGTGGCGTCTCGGGTGCGCCTGCAGCGAGAGATCTGGCGAGGCCCAGCGGTGCGTTGATGGGAAAGGATGAGGTTATGGGGGATGGTGCGGACGGCAGCCCACCCAAAAGCGCTGCCGAGACGCGACGTCGGAGTTGGTACAGCGGGCCGCTGAGCAGATCTCTCGACTGGTTCGTCAGGAGTTGACAGCGGCCGCGCGGAGATGACTGCGAAGGGCAAGCGCGTGGGCGTCGGCGCCGGTTTGTTCGGCGGTGGCGGGGCGCTGGCGTTGTACGGCGGTGGTGCGCTTGTCGCCGCGTTCGTGTTGGTCCTCGGTGAGGTCATGCCGGCGTGGGTGGCGGCGCTCGTCGTCGGGGTCGTATTGCTTGTGATCGCCGGGCTGCTGGCGCTCTCGGGGAAGAAGCGGGTGAGCAAGGCGATGCCCCCGGTTCCGAAGGCGGCTGTGGACAGTGTTCGTGCCGACGCTGATGTGGTGCGCGACGCGGCGAAGAATCGGGGACGGGGATGAGCACGGAGAGCGGGGGCGGGGACGCGGGCGCGGGGCGTGAGGAGATCCAGAAGACGCGGGCGGACCTCGATAAAACTGTTCAGGCGTTGGCGGCCAAGGCTGATGTGAAAGCACGGGGGCAGGAGGCGGCCGCGCAGGTTACGAACCGCGTCCGGGAACAGGCGGTACAGGCCCCACAAGCGGTACGTGGAAAAGCTGTAGGGGTGACTAGGGCCGTGAGCCAACGGACGATGCAGCGCACCACGGCCATGGGGCGCAAGGCCCTCCAGAGCCCGGTTGGCCAGAAGGCCATGAGCAGCATGAAGCTGGCAGGCCGAAAAGCCGCCCAGAGAGCCCGGGCAGTAGGCCAGAAAGGTGCGAGCAGCGCCAAGGTGATGCGCACCTCGGCGTACCAGGTGAGGAGTCAACGGAAACCCGCCGTGTTGACCGCCCTCGCCGCCGCCGCGGGGGTTGCCGTTTTGGTGATCCAACGCAACCGGCGAAAGGGCAGGGTCCGCCAATGGCGGGTCTACCCGTGACGCAAGTAAGGCAGGAAGCCGCGGAGCCGGAACCCACCCCCACGCCCTACGGGCTCGCGGCAGCGGTGCCCGTATGCCCCAGGTCGACCGCGAGTGCCCTCGGTGACCGTTATGCCCGACCAGCCGCCGTCCGGATCAGGTAGGGACCGGGCGGGGAATGGCGCGCGGATGTCGTCGGGTACGCGAGCGGTAACGGCCGAGAGGAGGATGACGATGCAACTCACCGAACAGCAGGTGCGTTCGTTGTACGGCAAGGACGTCCAGGACCAGTCGGGTGCCAAGATCGGCAGTGTCGATCAGGTATGGGCCACTTCGGGCTACCCGGCCTGGGTGAGCGTGCAAACCGGTGGTCGCCAGGAGCCGATGGCCCGCTGGGGAACGCGCAGATGCAGGACGGGCGGCTGAAGGTCGTCTACGACAAGGCAACCGTCCAGAAGGCCCCGAGCGTGCCGCCTGGCGCCAATACTCCGCTCAACGCTGAGCAGACCGCGCAGCTGTACGCGCACTACCGGATGCAGTCGCAGCAGGCCCCGCAAAGCCGCGAGGAACTGATCCGCTCCGAGGAACGGCTGCGAGTGGGCACGGAAAGCCAGCCCGCCGGCAAGGCGGTACTTTGCAAGAACGTGGTCACCGAGAACGTGCACACGACCGTGCCGGTCGAGCACGACGAGGTGTACGTCGAGCGCGAGCCCATCACCGCCGCGGACGCGGGCAGCGTTCGTGCCGACATGGGTGAGGCGCAGCAGGAGATGCAGCTGCGCGCCGAACGTCCCGTGGTGGCCAAGGACCGGGTGCCGGTCGAGCGGGTCCGCCTGGCCAAGAACGAGGTGGTCGAGGACCGGCCGATCGACGAGCAGGTCCGCCACGAGGAGGTCGCGGCGAACATCCCGGAGCCCAGCCGCCGCCGGCGGTGACGGGCGGGCCCTTGAGGGCTGTAGGTGCGTGCTCATCGGGGGCGGGCGGGTAATCGTGACCCGCCCGCCCATCCGGCTGCCACATTGCTATGCGCTGTATGCCCACCCTTGAGCGCCGCAGATCGTCTCGGCCTTCGCGCGGCCTTGGACCTGGCGGGCAGCCGTCCTGCTCTGTTCCTGCACGGCGGATGCGCTACCCGCGGCCGTGGACTTGACCGACTGCGCAGCTTGTTGTGCCGGCTCGGTCAGGGCCGGTCTCGGGTCTCCTGGCGGCTCAGTGGTCGGGGTCGAAGGCGCCGTCGAATTCGAACACGGGGTTGGGGACGTCGTGGCCGTGGCTGTCGGTGAGGGTTGCCTGGCCGATGAGTTTCGAGGGTCCGCCGGCGACGTAGGTGGCGTCGGCCTTGGCCTGCACCTCGAACTTGCCGTCCTGTGGCTGCCCGTGGTCGTCAGTGAAGTGGATCATGCAGATCCAGTCGGGGCCGGGGCCGACGTCGGCGACCTCGGGGCCGCCGCGGTCGCAGGCGGCGGATGCGCCGATGCCTGCGACGGTGACGCCAGGCTCGCCGAGCAGGTCCGCCCGCTGGACGTAGAGGTTGGCGAAGGCGGGCCCGATGGCGCGTTCGAGGCGGGTCTTGGTGACGTCGGGCTGGCCGCAGCCGGCCAGCGAGGCGGCGGCGGCAACCGCGAGGCCGGCGGCCAGGACGGAAGTGCGCAGGGGGTTCATCGGTCAGCCTCCGGTGATGTCGCGACGACGCAGGTAGGGGTAGGCGAGGGCGAGACAGATGATCAGCCAGCCGGCGCTCACGATCGCGCCGGTGGTGATCGGGGCGTGGAAGGGATGCGCGGTGAGCAGCCCGTGCCAGGCCTCGAACGGCGTGGTGAGCAGGATCTGGCGTGCCTTGTTGAGTCCGCCCAGGCCGCTGAGCAGCTGCATGATCATCCCGAGGACGACGGGCGCGGCGACGCCGATCGTCGGGTTGCGGGTGATGACCGACAGCAGGATCGCCAGCGCGGTGAAGCCGAGGACCGGCGGGACGGCGGTGGCCCAGCTCGCGATGACGATGGGTAGCGCGCTGCCGGCGGGGATGAGCTGGCCGCTCAGCCCGGGCAGCGGTTGGGTGCCGACGACGAGCAGGCTGGTGGTGATGGTGCTGGCGGCGAGCAGTGCGAGCACGAGCAGGTTGACGCCGACCGCGGTGAGCGTCTTGGCCCAGAAGACCTGCGTGCGGCTGACGGAGCGGGTGAGGATGGTCTTCCAGGTGCCGTACTGGTCCTCGTTGGCGAAGATGTCACCGGCGACGAGGGCGGCGAGCAGGGGAAGCACCCACTGGTGGGCGAAGGCGAGCACGAACAGCGGTACGGCGTAGCCGCTGGTGTGGATGTGCCGGCCGTAGATGGTGTCCTTGGGCGGTAGCTGGGTGTTGAAGATCAGAACGATCGCGATCGGAACGATGATCGCGCCGATCAGCAGGGCGCGGCTGCGGGCCTGGGCGGCCACCTTTGTGATTTCCCAGCGCAGCACCGAGGCGGTGCCGGGCCGGCGGCGGGCGGTGGGCGTGCCGGCGGGTACGGCGGTGGTGGTGGTCATCGGCGGGCTCCGGTCGGGGCGTCGAGGCCGGTGGTCGGGCCGGCGGGGGCGGATTCGGTGAGCATGAAGAACAGCGCCTCCAGCGGTGTCTCGTCCCGGGTGAGGCCGCGCAGCGCGATCCCGCCGTCGACGATGTCGCCGATCAGCCCGTCGACGTCCTTCTGGGGTCCACGGACGGCCAGCCCGTCATCCACCGGGCTGACCTCCAGCCCGCGGGCCCGGGCCAGTTCGGCGGCCCGGTCGTCGTCGGTGGTGGTGATCCGGTGGGCCTGCTCTGGGGCCAGCTCGCGTAGCGCTGCGATGGAGCCGTGGTGCACGACCGAGCCGGCCTTCATGATGGTGACGTTGTCGCAGATCTGCTCGACCTCGGCCATGTCGTGGCTGGAGAGCAGGACGGTGAGGCCGGTGTCGGCGAGATGTCGGACCAGGGCTCGCATGTCGCGAATGCCGGAGGGGTCCAGGCCGTTGGCGGGCTCGTCCAGCACCAGCAGTCGCGGGTCCCGCAGCAGGGCCGAGGCGACCCCCAGGCGCTGGCGCATGCCGAAGGAGTAGCCGCGGACCTTGTCGTGCTGCCGGTCGGTCAGCCCGACGACGTCGAGCACCTCGTTGATGCGGGCGGCGGCGTCACCGCCGTCGAGGCCGGCGAGCAGGCGCAGGTTCCTGCGGCCGCTCAACGCGGGATAGAACTTCGGGCTCTCGAGGAAACCAGCGACGCCGGTCAGCGAATTGACGCCGTGGCGCTGCCAGGAGCGGCCGAAGACCTCCAGGGTGCCGGCGTCGGGGCGGATCAGCCCGAACAGCATCCGCAGGAACGTGGTCTTGCCTGCGCCGTTGGGGCCGAGGACCCCGTACACCTCGCCTTGGGCGACCTGCACGGTGATGTCGTCGACGGCCGTAAGGGGACCGTAGGTTTTGGTGAGGTTGACGGCGTTGACCGCCAGCACATCGCTCATGGCCCGGACGCTAAAGATCGCACATGAAGCCAGCATGAAACGAGCCGGCGTGTCAGGGACGCTCACTCCTACGGGTCAGCCGCCACCCGACGTAGGCCAGTGCGGCGAATGCTCCGGCGGCGACCGCGTACCACTGGTAGCGGTGCAGCTCCGCCTCGATGGCGCGCAGGTGGTCCCCGGCGAAGTAGCCAGCGCTGGCCCACACGCCTACCCAAGCAGCGGCGCCGAGGGCGTTGGCGGTGACGAAGCGTCGCCACGGCATGCCGGTGGCCCCGGCGATGACCCCGTTGAACTGCCGCAGGCCCTCGACGAAACGGGCGACCGCGACGATTTTCGCCCGTGGCGGCTCATCACCGCCTCGAGCCGTTCGAACCGGTCCGGGGTCAGGCGCACGTACCGGCCGTGCCGCAGAATCATCCGCCGCCGCCGGTGCGGCCGATCAGGTAGCCGATGCTGTCCCCGGTCATCGCGGCCAGGAACGCGGTGAACGCGACCGCGACGATGGCCAGCTCGCCGTGCGCGGCGTATCCGGCGCCGAGGATGATCGCCGTCTCGCCCGGCGCGGGCATGCCGAAGCCTTCCACCCCGACGAGTAGGGCGATCCCGAGATAGCCGTGCTGTGCGACCAGGCTGGTGAGGGAACCGGCGATGGTCACGGGCGCGCCGGGGAGGACTGGTGGGCGCCCGCAGTGCCGCCGGGCCGCAGCAGGGGCCGCAGCAGGGTGTGGTCCAGCCGGTCCAGAGCGGCGCCGATCGGGCGGCGGGCGATCAGGTAGCCGAGGAGAGTCACGGCGGCGCCGACCGCGAAGCCGGCCAGCACGTCGGACGGGTAGTGGGCGCCGATGTAGATCCGGGCGAAGCCCATCACCCCGGCGGTGGGCGCGGCCAGCAGGCCGAGCCGCCAGCTGACCAGCAGAAGGCCGGCCGCGACGGCGCCGGCCATGGTGGCGTGGTCCGACGGGAACGACGGGTCGGTGCTTCGGTCGGCCAGCACCAGGATGCCGGGCAAGGTCGTGTAGGGGCGGGGTTCGTGCACGGCGGACACGATCAGCTGGTTCCCCGCCACGGCGAGTAGCATGCCGAGCGGCGCCCAGACGGCCGCCGGCAGTCCGGCGCCGCGCTGTCGGGCGGTCCACCAGCCGGCCAGCAGCAGAACGGCGAAGAGCACCACACCGTACTTCGCGTAGTCGGCCAGCGGGGCGTGCAACCATGGCGTCGCCCGGGCCAGGTCGTTGATCTGCAGGAAGAGCCGGGTGTTCATGCTGTCCCTCCGCCGTCCGGATCGAGGTGCCGACGGTAGGCAGCCGGACATGAAGCCCAGATGAAGATCACCGACGGTGTGTTGCACTAGGCAGCCGGGACGACCCGAAGGGAGGGAGCCGGGTGCGGATCCTGGTGGTGGAGGACGAGCGGCGGCTGGCCAACCTGCTCGCCCAGGGACTCCGCGAAGCCGGACACGCGGTCGACATCCGGCACACCGGCCCCGAAGGGCTGCTCGCCGCGGCCACCGGCGCGTACGACACGGTGGTGCTCGACATCATGCTGCCCGGGCTCGACGGCACGGCCGTCTGCCGGACCTTGCGCGAGCAGGGAAACCACGTACCGGTGCTGATGCTCACCGCCCGCAACGGCGTCCCCGACCGGGTCGCCGGCCTCGACGCCGGCGCCGATGACTACCTGGCCAAGCCGTTCTCCTTCGACGAACTCCTCGCCCGGCTGCGCGCCCTGCACCGCCGGGCTGCCGGCCCGCCAGCGGCCGAGGTCCGCGCGGGTGACCTGCGGCTCGACCCCGCACGGCGGCGGGTGTTCCGCGGCGAGACGGAGATCGACCTGTCCGCGCGGGAGTTCGACATCCTCACCCTGCTGCTCACCCGCGCCGGGCAGTGCCTGACCCGTTACCAGATCCTCGACGAGGTGTGGGACGGCGAAACGGACATCCGCTCCAATGTCATCGACGTGCACGTCGCCACCCTGCGCGGGAAGGTCGACAAACCGTTCGGCCGGCACGCCATCGAAACCCTGCGCGGCGTCGGCTACCGCCTACGTCCCGACGGGGGCTGACATGCCAGGTCTGCCTCTCCGCCGCCGTGCCCGTACCGCATCGGGCGGTGGCGACCGGGCGGTGTTGGGGCGCCTGCCACTGCGGATCCGGCTGATCGCCGGCTTCGCCGCCGCGATGCTGCTGGTCCTCTCTGGTGCCGGCGCGTTCGTCTACCTCCGCGTCCAATACGCCCTCGACCTGCGCCTCGACCAGGACCTCGCCGCCCAGTCGGCGCAGCTGACCGACCTCGTCCGCGCCCGCGGCCCGCTACCCGCCGCTGGACGGGCCGGGCCGGGGGAGTACTACCAGATCCTCGACGCCGGAAACCATGTCCTGTCCGCCAGCTCCGGCCTGCCCGCCGGATCCCTGCTCACCCCCGAGCAGCTCCAGCGGGCCCTGCGGCATCCGGTCCGGGCCGACCGCGGCACCCTGCTGCCGATCAGCACCCGCCCCCTGCGCCTGTCCGCGGTACCCGTGCGCCCCGGCGCCACCCCGGCGGCCGGGCAACCCGCGGTCACCGTCGCCGCAGTCCGCCGCGACCAACGCGACGAGGCACTGCGGGAACTCATCGGCCAACTCACCCTCGCCAACCTCGCCGCCCTCGCCATCGCCTCCCTGGTCGGCTACCGCCTCGCCCGCGCCGCCCTCGCCCCCGTCGAGCGGTACCGCAGCGAAGCCGCCCGCATCGCCGCCGGCGCCACCGATGTCCGGCTGGCCGTACCCGAGCGGTCCGACGACGAGGTGACCCGCCTCGGGCGCACCCTCAACGACATGCTCGCGGCGCTGGAGTCGGCGTTGGACCGGGAGCGGCGGTTCATCAACGACGCCAGCCACGAACTGCGCACCCCGCTGACCCTGCTGTCCACCGAGTTGGAACTGGCCCTGCGCCGACCCCGCAGCGCCACCGAACTCGAACAGACCCTGCGCAGCGCCGCCGCCGACACCGCCCACCTGATCTCGCTGGCCGACACCCTGCTCGACGTCGGCGTGCAACCCGTCCACGGCGACACCGCCCCCGAGGTGGACCTCAGCGAACTGCTGACCGGCCTCGTCGGCCGGTACCGGGCCACGACCGGGGAAGCCGTGCACGCCACGGTCGCGGTCGGCCTGACCGTCCGGGGAGACGCCACCGGCCTCGGGCGGGTCGTCACGAACCTGCTCGACAACGCCGTCCGGTACGGCGCTCCACCCATCACCGTCGCCGCCGGCCTCGTCGACGGACTGATCAGGGTCACCGTCCACGACGACGGGCCCGGCATGAGCCCACAGTTCCTGCCGCACGCCGCCGAACGGTTCTGCCGCGCCGACACCGCCCGCACCACACCCGGCACCGGCCTGGGCCTGTCCCTCGTCGAGGCCATCGTCCGCGCGCACCATGGCGAGCTGCGGATCTGCTCCGCCGGGGTACACCACCGCACGGACAGCCGATTCGACCTGCCCTGCGACCACCCGACCACCGGCACCACGATCACCCTGCTGCTGCCGTCAACGGCCGACTCGAGGAGTGAACGTGCCTAGCGTCCCTACCGGCCTGGCCGACCCCATCGGCGAAGACGCCATCAGGACGCCGCCGGACTGGTCGGCGTGGCGAGTGGTGGTCAGCTTCGGCGTGGTCAGCCTCGCCGCCGACATGGTTTACGAAGGCGCGCGGTCCATCACCGGACCGCTCCTGGGTGCTCTCGGCGCGTCGGCGATGGTCGTCGGTCTGGTCGCCGGCGCCGGGGAGGCCATGTCGCTGCTGCTGCGCCTGGCCTTCGGCCCTCTCGCGGACCGCACCGGCCGGTACTGGTCGCTGACCCTGGCCGGCTACACCCTCACCGCGATCTGCGTCCCCCTCCTGGCCGTGGCCCCCTTCCTCGGCGGCGCCGGCCTGGCGCTGGCCTGCGGCCTGATCCTCACCGAGCGCGCCGGGAAGGCGGTCCGTAGCCCGGCCAAGACAGCGCTGCTCGCCCAGGCCGCCGGCGCCGTCGGACGCGGCCGCGGATTCGCCGTGCACAAGGCCCTCGACCAGGTGGGCGCGTTCGCCGGCCCCCTGCTGGTCGCGGGGCTTGTCGCCGCCACCGGGCTGATCTGGCCGGCGATGGCGGCCCTCGCTGTCCCCGGCGCCATGGCCGTGGGCCTGCTGCTCTGGACCCGTCTGCGCGTACCCGACCCGCCGGATACGACACCGACCCGCCGGCTCCCGCCACCGTTGCCGGCCCCCGGCCGGGCCCGGTCGGTTCCTGGCTCGGCACCGACCTGCCCCGCCGGTTTTTCCTGTTCGCCGCCGCGGCCGGCGCCGCCACCGCCGGGCTGGTCACGTTCGGGATCATCTCGTTCCACGCCAACCGCACCGGCCTGATCCCCCTCGCCAGCATCCCCCTGCTGTACGCCGCCGCCATGGCCGCCGCGGCCGTCGCCGCCCTGGCCAGCGGCTACCTGTACGACCGGTGGGGCGGACGGGTGCTGCTCGCCGTGCCCCTGCTCAGCGCCGCCGTACCCGCCCTGGCCCTGTCCGGGACCGTCGGCGCGGTCGTGGCCGGCACCCTGCTCTGGGGCGCCGCCGTCGGCGTGCAGGACTCCACCGTCAAAGCCCTCGTGGCCGACCTCGTCCCGGCGGCGCGCCGCGCCACCGCCTACGGCGTCTTCGCCGCCGTGCAGGGCGTTGCCGCACTGGCCGGCGGCGGTTTGGTCGGTGCCCTGTACACCCGGTCACTGCCCACCTTGATCGCGGTCCTCGGCGCGACCCAACTTCTCGCCATGAGCATGTTCGCCGCCACCCTCACCAATCGCCGAACCTCCTCGCCGCACAGCTAGCACAGGCGTGTTTCACCGCGCTGTCTTCACGCCGAAGCTGCCTCGTCGTCGACGCCGACTTTCAGCGTCGTCGCCGCCCACGAGATCAGGTGTCCGGGAAACAGAAACCGGGGGACGATCAGGCCGCTTTCGCGGTCGGTGTGTTTCTGTCCTGGCGCTGGGGGTAGCGCTGTCTGTGGTGTCCACCGTCATCGTTCGCGAGGGTCGACAGGTCTGCACTGTCCGGCATACATCGTCGCCGGCGCGGTCATCGGGGTGGGCAGCCGTGCTGATCGTCGTGTCCGGCTGGAGCGTGATCGACCGGTGGTCACCGTCGCTGGCCGGGCATCGCTCAAGCGGCCGCTGACCGAACCCGCGTCAGCCCTTCCCGGACAGGCTCCCCGCCCCACTGGTTCGGAGGTCCCCTCGTGTCGACGCCGCTGGCCCTGCCGGCCGTAAGTCCCAGCTTCCTCAACCCGGAGTGGTTGATCTCCACATTCGGGCTGATCGGCATCCTCGCCATCGTCTTCGCCGAGTCCGGGCTGCTGATCGGGTTCTTCCTCCCCGGTGACTCGCTGCTGTTCACCGCCGGGCTGCTCGTCGCCGACCGCCGCTACCTCCACCAGCCGCTCTGGCTGGTCTGCCTGCTGGTGCCGGTGGCCGCGATCGTGGGTGATCAGGTGGGTTACCTGTTCGGCAAGCGGGTCGGTCCGAGCCTGTTCCGCCGGCCCGACTCCCGTCTGTTCAAGCAAGAGAACGTGCGCCGGGCCAACCAATTCTTCGCCCGGTACGGAGCCCGATCGGTGGTACTGGCCCGGCTCGTGCCGATTGTGCGGACGTTCACGCCGATCATCGCCGGGGCGAGTCGGATGCACTACCGGAAATTCTTGATCTACAACGTCCTCGGCGGGGCGCTCTGGGGCGTCGGCGTCACTGTGCTGGGCTACTTCCTGGGTCAGATCGCCTTCGTCAAGTCCAACATCGAGTTCATCCTGATCGGGATCGTGGTGGTCTCCGTGCTGCCCATCGGCATCCAGCTGCTCCGAACTCGCCGAACCGCCCGCACAACGGAGGATGCGCCGAACCAGGCGGCAGCGCAGGAGCGCCTCTGATCGGCCCTGATTCAGACGGGGACTTCAGCGCTGAGGACGATGGTGCGTTCCTCGGGCAGGTGAAGGAACTCAGCTTGACTCGCCGCGTTGTGGGCGAGGCCGATGAACAGGCGTTTCCGCCAGGTGGCCATACCGGGGCGACGGGTGCAACGCAGGGTGATCCTCGAGACGAAGTAGGAGACCTGGCCGAGGTCCATCCCTTCGGCGAGGGGGTGGGTGGCGGCGCGGCGCAGAACCTCGGGAAAGTCGGTGGGGTCCTGGAACCCGAAGACGGCAGTGATGTGGATGATGCCGTCGTTCGGGTCGCCGAGATCGTCGATGGTCAGTCGCTGATCCCAAGGGATGTGTGGGACGTTCGCGGTGCGACCGGTGATGAGGACGATTCGCTCGTGCCGGACGTGGTTGTGCGCGACGTTCGCGCGCAGTGCCAGCGGCGTGGTCTCCTTGTTCGGGTGGGGGAACACCGCGGTGCCCGGCACCCACGGGATGTTCATGGCGTGCAGCTTGTCGATGAAGTCCCGTAGTGGGCCTTCCAGTTCGATGCGTCGCGGGGTGACCAGCTGGGCTCCGCGCCGCCAGGTCACCAGGATCGTGAACAGGATGATCGCGATGAGCAGGTTCAACCAGCCACCGTGGCTGACCTTGGCCAGGTTCGCGGTGAAGAAGATCAGCTCGATGCTGCCGAAGACGACCCCGAACAGCACCACCCGCCGAGTGGACCAGCGCCACAACCCGTGTGCGACGACCAGGAACAGGGTCGTGGTGATCAGGAATGTGCCGGTGACCGCCACCCCGTAAGCGGCGGCGAGATTCGTGGATGATTGGAACGCGAACACCACCAGCAGGACCGCCGCGAACAGGCTCCAGTTGACCCCGGGGGCATAGATCTGCCCGTACTCGCGGTGGGAGGTCTGCCGGATGCGCAGGTGCGGCAGGAAGCCCAGCCGCATGGCCTCCCGGGACACCGAGAACGCCCCGGTGATCACCGCCTGGGACGCGATCACGGTGGCCACGGTGGCCAGGACGACCATCGGCAGCCGCGCCCAGCCCGGTAGCAGATCTCGGCGAAGGCGTACGCGGCGGCGGTGTGCTGCTCGGACCACCACCTCAGCAGGCGGGCGTGCGGGTCGGGGCGGGTGTAGGCGTGCAGGTCGACGAAGAGCTGGTTGGTGCCGAGCAGGTGCCGCAGGCGGGGGCTGCCGATGATGCGTTCGGTGCGTTCGATGCTGCTGCGCGGCGGCCTGGCGTCGGCCCGCTGCGGGTCGGTGTAGGTGGTGGGGTGCACGAGCATGCCGAATGGGCCGAGGGTGTAGAGGTGCTGGCTGTCGCCGGTGGTGACGTCGACGAACCGGTGCACGGCGTCGATGCGGTGCAGGGTGGCCAGGCGTAGCCGGGCTGAGCGCTGCGACGGGAACAGCGCCTGGGTGATCTGGGCGGTGGACAGCACGTAGTGCTCGGCGAGCCACGCGAGGAGCTCACGGTCGCGCAGGGTCAGCCGACGCAGCTGAGACAGTCGCTGAGATTTGCTGGACGGAGTTCGGGACGAGGATGGACGGGACGCGGGAGTGGAGGATTCGCTGGTCATGAGGGATCTCCTCAGGGAGTAGAAGGAAGGGATCCCTCCCGTGGGGAGGGAGTCTGGAACTGTCGCCGCCGATGACGTTGGGCGGTCACGGGCGGTGTGCTGCGCTGACAGCCGCATCCGGGCGCCTGTCAGCGGCGCGGGGTGGTGAGAGGTGGTGAAGGCGCGGTGAAGCCGCGGCGGAAGGCGTCACGGAAACCTTGTAATCCACCGCTACAGCGCCATGTGGTTCGGACGGTCTTCAGATGGCCCCACCCAGACGGCCAAGACTGGCCCTACCAACAAGTGGGCACTACCTCCGCAAAACGTGACGCTCCGTCACGTCAACTCGGTCAGCGCCAGACAGGTTGAAGGGGCCATCGCGCGGAAAGCGCCAGTTGAGGACGTCGGCAGAAACGTCTACATGCTGCCGACGCCCGTACCGGCAGTGCGTCCGATGGTTCTGCGCGGCAAACTCCGCGGGTGTGAGCAAGGATTCGGCAGGCCCAGCCCATGCGCCCCGAACGCGCCGCCATAAGCCGTTCAAGATCGTCCGGTTGGCTGCACAAGGGCCGCTCAAGCCGATTACAAGATCATCGCCAGAACCCGGCATCTCCACTGGAGTACCGCCAGCATGATGCGGTAGTACCGGGGTCATCCGCCGGGTTGGGCCGAGGCAGATCCCGTCGCGGCGAGTCCGGCGCAGGCGCGTAGGTTGTTGTACTTCTGGGAGATCCGGGTCGCGTCTTTCCCGCGGGCCAGCTCTGGTTGTCCGGTTTGTCGGGAGATCAGCGCCGGCACCAGTTCTGCCTTTTCGACCGCCGAGCCGTGTAGGGCCACCTTTAGCACGCCGGTATCGTTGCTGTACGCGTCGTCGCTGCGCCACAGGAAGTTGCCCAGTCCATATTGGACGAAGGTGTTGCCGATCCGACCGTCGCCGAGTAACAGGTGGGCATGGGCACCGACAATGATATTGGCTCCCGCCGTGGCCAACTCACCGGCGAGTGCGCGCGCCTCGGCGGTCGGGCACGAGTCGCCCTCCTGGCCCCAGTGCATGTAGACGACGACAACGTCGGCCTGCTTCCGAGCGGCCTGCACTGCCGCGACCGCGCGTGGTAGGTCCCGTGCCATCGCGATGCCGGCCTGGTTGTCGGTTGCCTTCCACGACGTCCACAGTTCGAAGACCTGGCTGAAGCCGAGGAACGCGATCTTCGTACCGCGTATCTCGGTGATCCACGGAGCGAACGCCGCTGCCGCGTTGTCGCCCGCTCCAACGGTCGGAAACCGGGCGGCCTTGGCCGCATCCACGGTGTCGGCCAGCCCGACCCGTCCGTAGTCCAGTGTGTGATTGTTCGCGATCGTCACCACGTCGATCCCGGCCGCCTTCAGCGCGTCGTACGCGCTCACTGGCGCCCGAAAGTGAAATTGTTTCGGCTCCGGGGTGCCGCGCGTCGTGACCGCGGTCTCCAGGTTGACCATCGCGACGTCTGCGGCGGACAGCGTCGACGAGATCGCCCCGAACGCGGTCGCCGGGTTACTAAGGAGGCGAGCTGTACGGTCGGCGAATTGCACGTCGCCCGCGAAGGCCAACGTGATCTCGGCAGCTCCAGCCGGCGACCGGGACGCCGCAACCGTGGCGGAGTGGGCGGGCGGTGTTGACGCGGTATCGCACGCGGTCAGCGCCAGGGTAGTCCCCAACGCAACGGAGAGTCGTGACCATTTCACTGTCGGTAGTGTACGGCTGACCCGCCTGATCCGGGTCTGCTTGGCTGAGGTCGGCTGAAAATTCCGCACGCTGGGGCATTACAGATACTGCCGCACGTCAGCGTCGAGATCGGCGAGGCTGCGGTGGCTGGACCTGCGCAGCTTGCGGCTGGTCAGCTCGGCGAACCACCGCTCCATACGCCCTCTCTTGCCGCGATGAGCGCGGTCATGCCGATGATCGGACGTCGAGGTTGTATCCACCGCAAGGGTGCGACGCTTTCGGAGCGACGCGGTCGCGTTTCTCCGTCGTCAACCCGCTGCGGGCAGGCCGACGAGGTCGGCGCTGACCTGCCAAAGGCGTGCGGCAGTAGCCTCGTCGTAGCTGCGTTTGGACGACCTCTGCGGTCCGCCCTTCGTGAGGTACAGCCCCGTCCGGCCTTGGAGGGCTGGCGCGGAGGCGAGCTGGATCGAGGTCGCGGCGCCTCGTGCCGGTGATGCCATGAACGCGCGCAGGAAGGGGACGAGCAGGCGTTGGGATCGGCTGGGGTCCTCGGCTCCGAACGACGTGCTCACGAGGCCAGGGTGGAGAGCATTGGCAGTGACGTCGCCAGCCGAGAGCCTGCGGGCGAGCTCGTAGGTGAACAGGACGTTCGCGAGTTTCGACTGGTTGTAGGCGCGTGCTCCGGAGTAGGAGCGCTCACCTTGGAGATCGTCAAAGTCGATGCGACCGAGTCTCTGGGCGTTCGATGCGACGGACACTACGCGGGACGGGGCGCTCCGCCTCAGCTGGTCGAGCAACAGGTTGGTGAGCAGAAAGGGCGCCAGGTGGTTTACCGCGAAGGTGTGCTCGAGACCGTCGGGGGTGATCCTCCGGGTGTTCCAGTAGCCCCCGACATTGTTGACGAGGACATCGATCCGGGGAAGGCACTCTAGCGCCTCGTCCGCCAACCGTCGGACCTCTGCCTGCGAGGACAGGTCAGCGACGAAAGAGTCCACCTGTCCGCCGACTGCGCGGACCTCACCGGCCGCCGCCTCCGTGCGCACGCGGTCGCGACCGGTGATCGCGACGCGCGCACCCAGACGGGCCAGGCCCAGGGCCGTCGCTTTGCCGATGCCTCGGGTCGCGCCGGTGACCAGCACCGTCCTGCCGGCCATCAGACCCTTGTCGGTCAGCACCATGCCGTCACGCACCCTGAGCATGCGGCTCGGTGCGAACGCCCTTGACCAGAAGCCAGACGCCGAACGTCAGCTCAAACAGCGCGCCGGGGATGAGGAGGACCAGGCTGACGTGGCTGCCGAAGATCTCGGCGACGGCGCCCGTGAAGTGGACCACGTACCCGACCACGCCCCACGCCGCCAGAAACCGGGGGACCAAGCGGGTCCGGTAGAGCAGGACGCACAGGAAGAACGCTCCGAACGCGAGCCCCGCCTGGCCAATCTGGTACGCCATCGTGTTGGAGTCCACCGCGAGCGAGCCCAGGGACCGGGCTAGCTCTGCGCTGACCTGCCCTGCATCGGGCTGCTCTGACAACGGGATGAGCGAGAGGAGACAGAGGGCGCCGACTGCCAGCAGGGCGACCTCGAAGACCATCGCGGACAGATAGGTCAGGGCGGCCCGCTTGCCGTGCTTCTCCAGGATTGGGAAGAACAAGACGGCCTTGCCGATGTCGACGGCGGTGTTCAACAGCATGAGGCAGGCGCCGAGGACCAGGGTGGCCTGGTGAGCGGAGACGCTGGTGACTAAGTCGGGCGTGTCCACCACGGAGCTGACCTGGGCGAAGCCAACTCCATACGTGACGAACCCTGCCAGGAAGAGTGGCCCGATCAGGCGTCCGTACGTCCTGCCGGTGTCGCTTGCGCAGCCTGCAGCGGAGGGCGGTGGAACAGCGGCGTGCTGGTCGGGCAACGGCGGGCCACTGGTTGTCGCGGTCACGGGTTGCTCCTTGCGGTCGGGTGGACGGGTGGTTGGAAGTCGCGTTGGCGGTGATGTGTCCGGGGATCAGACGGTGATCGCGACCTTGCCGCGGACCTGGTCCCTCTCGAGGAGCCGCATGGCGTTGGGCGCCTCGTCGAGCGGGTAGCTGCGGTCCATGCTCGGGATGACCTTGCCAGCCTCGATCAGCTCGGTGAGCCGCTCGAGGTCGGTGGCGCGCTCCTTTGCCATGAACAGCGCCAGACGCTGCCGCAGGAATAGTGAGAGCAGCGCTCCGCGCAGCTGCCTGCCCATGCCGGTCAGACTGCCGCCGTTCTCACCGCCGACGAATACGACCGTCCCTCGTGGTTCGAGTGCTCGCCGCAGCCGCCTCACCGAGGGACGTCCTCCGATGTCGAGGATCAGGTCGTAGCGGCGAGTCCCGTCGGCGAAGTCCTCGTGGCTGTGGTCGATGACGTGGTCGGCACCGAGGGAGGTCACCAGGTCGAGCTTCGCAGTGCTACAGACTCCGGTGACCTCGGCGCCGAATGCCTTCGCCAGCTGCACCGCGTAGGTCCCGACGCCGCCGGACGCGCCGTGAACCAGCACGGACTGACCTGCCTGCACCCTTCCGATGTCGCTGAGCGCCTGCAGCGCCGTGCCGGCCGACACGGGAACGACCGCAGCCTGGGCGAAGGACAGGTTCACCGGCTTCCGGGCGAGCTTGTCCCTCCCGCGCGACGGCGTACTCGGCGAAGGACCCGGGAGCGATCCCGTACACCTCGTCTCCGGCTGCGAACCGCGTCACCGACGAGCCGACCCTCGCTACCGTGCCGGCCACGTCACGGCCGGACACCGGGTTCTTTGGTCGCCGAAGCCCGAAGCCGAGTCGCATCACGTAGGGCTTGCCCGTCATCAGGTGTTCCGTGCCGCGGTCGAGACCGGCCGCGCGCACCCGCACGAGCACCTCGTGGTCGGCGATCACAGGACGGGCGACTCGGGCCAGCCGCAGGACCTCCGAGCTGCCGTAGCGGTCCTGGATGACCGCCCTCATCGTCGTCGGGGTCGCCCTGGTCGGGGTCGTCATAGCGGTCCTCCGGAAGTCAACTTGGAGATCCGTACTTAGTACGAATACGCTAACGTACTTTGTACGAAGGTGCCGATAGCACGAACGGACAAGGAATATGAATGTCTGAGCCAGTCAGCGAGGGCGGCCAGCGGCGAGCGCGGCTGACGCGCGAGCGCGTCCTACAGGGCGCGCTGTCGGTAGCCGACTCTGGCGGTTTGGGGTCGCTCACGATCCGCTCCCTCGCCAAGGAGCTCGGCGTCAAGCCGATGTCGGTCTACTACCACGTCGCCAACAAGGACGAAATCCTGGACGCGCTCGTCGACATCGTCTTCGGCGAGATCGACCTTCCGGTTCCTGGTCGTGACTGGCGGTCCGAGCTGCGGAGGCGAGCTCACTCGGCCCGCCAGGTCTTAGCGCGACACCGCTGGGCCATCGGGCTGCTGGAGTCGGGGAGCAGCCCGGGGCCTGCCAATCTGCGCCACCACGACACCGTCATCGCCACCCTGCGCGAAGCCGGGTTCTCGGCCGAGATGACGGCGCACGCCTACGCGCTGATCGACAGCTATGTCTACGGCTTCGCACTTCAAGAGGCCGCCCTCCCGTTCGAGGGCCCAGAGAGCGTCGGCGAAGTGGCGGAACCGATTATGGAGCTGATGGGCGCGGGAGAGTACCCGCATCTCGTCGAGATGGCGACCTCGTATTACATGCAGCCCGGCTACGACTTCGGCGACGAGTTCGTGTTCGGGCTCGACCTCATTCTCGACGGGCTCGAAAGGTCGCTCGGCCTGGGATGAGTGCCGCTCGCGCGATGGGCATGACGGCGAAAACGTCCGGTCATGTCGATGAGCGGTTGCGTCGGGAGCGGTCGACGAGCGTGCGCTGGCACGCCGACGGATAGACGAAGGGGGTAGTTCTCGGGGCGTTCCCCGGACTGAGGTTCGCTGTCGCCACCGTCGTCCCGACGCGGCGGTTGACGCCTCCGCACACTGCGACTTGACGCAACCCGAGTTCGTGATGGGCGACCTCATCCGGCCGAATCGGTCGTCAGCGCTCCGCCTGTCATGCAAGCGCCGGCGATCGGACAGGGCTGTCGTTCACTGTCCGAGAGGGCGGTAGCGGAGGTGTACGACGCCGTTTCGGAATCGGCGCTCATCGAGGAGTTCGAGGTCGGCGCGTATGTCGGTCGGCAGCCCTGGCTTGCCCCCGCCGACGACAACGGGCCAGATGAACAGCTGGCACTCGTCGACCAGCCCGGCCTTGAAAGCCTGCGTCGCGAGGTTGGCACCTCCTACGGTGAGATCGCTGCTGGCCGTGGCCTTCAGTTGGCGTATCGCGGCGGGGTCGAATTGGCGTTCGAGTCGGGTGCCGGCGGTTGACACCGCGGCGAGGGTCGTGGAGTAGACGACTTTGTTCGCCGCCTTCCAGGCGCTGGCGAAGTCTGCCATGAGCTCGGACTGGGCGGCCAGACCGGTGTTGGTTTCCCAGACCGCCATCGATTCGTACAGGCGCCGTCCGTAGAGGAACGTGCCGACGGATCGCAGGAGGTTGGTGGTGAACGCGAATACCTCGTCGTCGGGTGGGAACCAGTCGAAGGCGCCGCGCTCGTCCTCGATGTAGCCGTCAAGCGACATGTTGGTCACGTAGATCAGCTTGGCCATGCTCCTACCTTTCGATGATCAGCTGCAAGGACCTGGAGATTCGTCAACGTGGCGTCCAGCTTGGTGAACGCCTGGCGCCAACCCTCCTCGCTGGGGTGTGTCAGGTGCTCGGGCAGCCACTGGCGGATCTCCAGTCGCGTCCGCCCGTCGGCTTCGTCGTGGAACTCGACCCGCAACCTCGTCTCGAACGGCTCGATGCCCTCCTGCAGCCGGCCACTGACGTGCATGACGCCTTCGAGCAGTTCGCCGTCAGCGATGTCTAGAAGGTCGACATGGATGTGCACGCGAAGGCCGGGGTCGGCTGCATTGACTTCCGTCCACCGTTGATAGCCGCCGGGGCGTACGTCGAACTCAATCTCGTCGCGTGGCAGGGAGTTGCCGGTCGGGCCCCACCACGCCGCCAGGTGGTCGGGGTCGGTGAAGGCTCGGTAGACGAGCTCCCGCGGCGCGTCGAACACGCGCGAGATGACGAGCTGCGGAGTTTCGGTGTTCATTCGATCTCCTTGGGGTCGTCGGCCATCCGGTCCGTTGCCGGTCCGGCGGCCTGCACCGCGGCGAGGTGGGCATCGAGGCGGGTGAGGGACGAGTCCCAGAACCGCCGGTAGCGCTCGATCCAGTCGGCCGCTTCGCGCAGGGGGGCAGCTTCGAGGTGGCTCGCGCGCCACTTGCCCGACCGCGACCGCGAGATGAGCGCGGCACGCTCGAGCACTTTCAGGTGCCGTGACACCGCTGGCATCGAGATGGAGAGAGGAGCGGTGAGCTCTGTGACCGTGGCGTCGCGTGCGGCCAGCTCGGCGAGGATTGCCCGTCGAGTCGGGTCGGCGAGCGCCGAGAACACCGCGCTGAGCTGATCGGTGCCAGCCATCGGAAGCCCCCTTCACTTAACCACCCTGTTAAGCGTATTGGAACGCGAGTGATGTTGTCAACGGATGAGTCGCCGGGCCGGCTCGGTCCTGCCACCAACGCTGACGTGCTGCCGAACAACCTGCGGCAAGGCGGTGTCCGCTTCTGCCGCTCCGGGTGGGCTGGTGTTCATCGCCGGTGGTCACGCACGGTGATGTATGGCTATCTCTCCTGCTTCGGCTTCCAGTGTCGTACCTGCCGATCAACTCGTTGTGCGCGCCGCAGTGTCGGCCTTCCTGGGCCGCTACCGTGAACAGACTCGCGTCCATACCGAGTCGGACCTGCGAGTTTTCCTGCGCTGGTGCACCGACCAAGACCTGGGCCCGCTGGCTGCGGCGCGGTTGGACATCGAGCGGTACGTGCGCCGGCTGCGAGACGTCCGCCGGTACCAGCCCTCGACGGTTTCGCGGCGCCTGTCGGTGGTGGTCGGGTTCTATCGGGTCTGCGTCATCGACGCCATCCTGGAGCACTCGCCGGCCGACTACGTCCGTCGGCCCACGGTGCCGGCCGAGTCGCCGACCCTCGGGCTGGGGCACCTGCAGTTCGAAGCCCTGATCACCACCGCCCGGAAGTCCCCGAACCTGAACGACTTCGCCCTGGTCGCGCTCTTGGGTCTGCTCGGGCTGCGGTTCTTCGAAGCCTGCGGGTCGAACATTGCCGACCTAGGCGAGGAACACGGCCACCGGGTCCTGCGCGTGCGCGGCAAGGGAGGCAAGGTCGTCCTCGTCCCGCTCCCACCCGCGGTCGCCCGAGCCATCGACCGGGCCGTCGACCGGGCCGTCGATGAGCGCACCAGCGGGCCGATCCTGCGCAACACCCACGGTCGGCGGATGGACCGGCACGCCGCCACCCGCCGGCTCAAGCACCTGGCCCAGGCCGCAGGGATCCGGATGCCGAGGATGCATCCCCACATGCTGCGGCACACGTTCGTGACGACGATGCTTGACGCTGGCCTCAGCCTGCGCGACGTGCAGATCGCCGCTCGCCACGCCGACCCGCGAACCACCATGCGCTACGACCGGGCCCGCAAGAACCTCGACCGGCACCCCAACTACATCCTCGCCGCGTACATGGCCTCCGGGACATAGCCAGCGCTCACGGCTCTGCCGATGAGCAGCGATGGATCTCCGGACCGCTCGGCGATGCGGCTGTCCGTGCTTCGTCGCGACGAGGCAGCCGGTCAGGCTCAGGCAGAGAACGAACCAATGCCGCCAAGACGCCATGCACGAGGGGAAGCCCGCCCAGCTCGCTGATCCCGACCCATGCGATGTCGTCATGCTCGTCAGGTGCACAGTTGGTCGGAGAGCCAACCCAGTCTCCAATTTGCCAGACGCCCACGTGAACGGCGTCCTCACCACTGCCGGCATGCAAGTCGCCCAACCGTGAAGAGGACTCCGCCACAATCTGAACACCGAGCTCCTCGCGCATCTCACGCGCGAGGGCTTGTAGTTCCGACTCACCCGCTTCGACATGCCCCCCGGGCAGATCCCAGAGATCTGGGTATGCCCGGCGGGTCGGGCTGCGGTGTACTAGCAGGACCGCGCCGTTCTCAACGAGTGCGCCTGTGACGACGACATGCATGACGGATTAGCTCTTCATGCCCCTGTCGGGGCCGCCGCGGAGGCGGGAAAATGGCCTTACGCTCGGCCGGGTCGACGTCGTCCTCTCCTTGATGCCGTGGAT
>NZ_JAEVHJ010000044.1:0-31950 GCF_016802855.1 Micromonospora sp. ATA51
CGCCGGTCGCTGCACGCCGGGGAGCCGGCCCTCGCCGTCGAGTACGCCGAACGCGCCGCCGAGCTGGCCCGCGACGGCGTCCCGCCGGCCGACCGGGTGGTGCACGCGCGGGCCCTGCTCCAGGTCGGCCGCCCCGCCGACGCGCTCGCCTTCGCCGAGAAGATCGCCGCCAACGCCGGGGACGCGCCGACCCGGACCAGCGCGCTGCTCCTCGCCGGGCAGGCCCACCAGACCCTCGGCGACCAGGCCCGGGCGGAGTACTGCTGGCAGGAGGCGTTGCAGGTGGCCACCGCGGGCGAGCTGCCCACGCAGCGCGCCTCGGCGATGCGCCGGCTCGGGATGGCCGACTTCATCGCCGGCCGGCTGGGCCAGGCGAGCAGCCGGCTCGCCGCCTCCTACCAGGTCAGCCTCGCCGCCAAGGACCCGCGCGGGCAGGCCTGGTCGTTGCAGAACCTGGCCTGGGTGACCACCACCCGGGGCGACTTCGCCGGCACCGACGCGGTGCTCGGCCGGGCCGCCCGGCTCTTCGCCGAGCTGAGGGACCCGTACGGGCGGGCCTGGCTGCGCGGCACCACCGCGTTCGCCCGGCTGCTCGCCGGCCGGCTGCGGGAGGCGTGCCGGATGGCGCGGGTCTTCCTCCCGTTCGGCGAGCGGGTCGGCGAGGCGTGGGCGGTCGGTACGCTGCGCGCGGTCGAGGCGTACGCCACCGCCGAACTGGGTGAGCTGGCCGAGGCGGACCGGGCGGCGCGGCAGGCGTACCGGGAGTTCGCCGAGGTCTCCGACGACTGGGGACAGGGCTTCGCCCTGGTCGTCCGGGCTGTGGTGGCGCGCGGGCTGGGCGAGCCGGAGCACGCGGCCGACCTGCTCACCGACGCGCACGCGTACGCCGAGCGGACGGCGCATCCGCTGCTCACCGGGATGGCCGGCACGCTGCGCGGCTTCGTGGCGCTGGACATGGGTGACTGCGACACCGCCGAGCGGGAGGCCCGCGCGGTGCTGACCAGCGTCGAGCCGCACAACCCGCAGGCCCCCGCGCAGGTGGCGCCCCGGGTGCTGCTCGCGATGGCCCGGCTCGCCGCCGGTGACTCGGCGACCGCGGTGGGGCTGCTCGCCCCGGTCGCCACCACCGCCGCGAACAGCCCGTCGCTGCTCTTCTCCCGCCGGCAGACGATGGCCCGGTACGCCTCCGCGCTGCTCGCCCACGGCCAGCGGGAGCAGGCGCTGGACTGGGCGCAGCGGGCGGTGGTCGCCCCGGCGGAGGACGTCCGCAGCCAGGTGATCGCCGCGATGGTGCTGGCCGAGACGCTGGTCGCCTGCGGTCGCCCGGTCGAGGCGCTGGCCAGCGCCGACGAGGCGGTACGCCTGGCGTACTCCACCGAGCAGCGCAGCGAGCGCCCCGCCGCCGACGCCCTCCGGGCCCGCCTCGCCGCCGCCTGACCTGACGCCCGCTGCCGCCCCGCTGCGGCGCCGGCCGCAGGATTGGCGGTTCCGGGGATGTGGGCGTCGGGGGTGGCGGCTAGCGTGTGTCTGATCGAGGGGGCCGGCCACGGTGGCGGTCGCGGGTTGGGGAGGACAGATGAGGCTGCCGCGCTCCGGCGCCGGCTGGACGATGGCCGTCTTCGGCGTCCTCGCGTTGCTGCTGGGTGCGGTCGGGCTGATCTGGCCGGAGGCGCAGCTGCGGCTGCTCGGCTTCGAGGTGCCCGACACCCGCGCGCCCGGCGACTACACCGGGACGTTCCTCACCGCGTCCTCGATGGCCTCGTTCAACATGGGCGTCTACTACCTGCTCGCCACGGCGACCGAGTGGCGGCCCTTCTACCGCTTCACGGTGGTCTTCCGGCTGGTCACGTTCACCGTCTTCAGCATCGCGGTGCTCTCCGACGTCGCCCCGGGCCGGTTCTTCGGGGTGGCCGCCTGGGAGGGGCTGGGCGCGGTCGCCACCGCGGTGGGCCTGTGGTGGGACGCCCGCCGCGCCGCGCCGACGGTGGGCGGCATCGATCCGGTTGAGCCGGCCGGCGCGGCCGACGGCGATGCCCGGGCCGGGTCCGCGCCGGCGGACGACGCCGCAGGTAGCGCGCCGGCGGCTGGTCCGGTCCACTGAGCCGACGGTGGAGACAGGTATTTTCGAGCCGTGACCGACACCCCGCCCGGCGCCCGCCGGCTGCCCATCGTGCCCGGTCTGACCGATCTTGAGGTCTTCGCCCGGGGCGGTTACGCCACCGTCTACCGGGCCACCCAGATCTCGGTGGGGCGCGAGGTCGCGGTCAAGGTGGAGAACCGCACCCTGGACAGCGAGCGGGACCAGGCGCGCTTCCTGCGCGAGGCGCGGGCCGCGGGGAAGATGTCGTCGCACCCGCACGTGGTGGACCTCTTCGACGTCGGGGTCACCGTCGACCAGCACCCGTACCTGATCATGGAGCTCTGCGACGGGTCGTACGCGGAGCGGATGCGGAACTCGCCGCTGGGACCGGTGGAGGCCCGGGACCTCGGCGTCAAGATCGCCGACGCGCTCGCCCACTCGCACGCGGCCGGGGTGCTGCACCGGGACGTCAAGCCCGCCAACATCCTCTATTCGCACTTCAACCCGGCGGTGCTGGCCGACTTCGGGCTGGCGGTGCTGGCCGAGGTGCGGGACGCCTCGGTCACCCTGGAGGTGCTCACCCCGGCGTACGCGCCGCCGGAGATGTTCAGCCACAGCCCACCCTCGCCGGCGGTCGACGTGTACGCGCTCTGCGCGACCCTGTACGCGGTGATGCACGGCCGGCCGCCGCGCTGGCAGTCCGAGCGCAATCCAAGCCTGGTGACCGTGCTGGAGATGTTCCACCAGCCGATCCCCGGGCTGCCCGGCGTGCCGGCGGAACTGCTCGACGTGCTGCGGGCCGGGATGGACAACGACCCGGGCTCGCGCCCGTCCGCCGTCGAGCTGCGCGGGCTGCTGGCCGCGCTTCCGCTCGATCCGGGCGCCGCGCCGGTCTCCGGTGCCCCGGTCTCCGGAATCCCGGTCAGCGGCGGCGCCGGCGGTCCGTACACCGTCGGCCGGACGGGCAGCCGGCCCAGCGCCCGCCGACGGAGGACGCGCACCCGACGGTGCCGACGCCGGGGCGACGGTGGCGCCGGCGGTGGTTCCTCGGCGGCGCGGCGTCCTCGCGCTGGGCGCCTCCGCGAGCGCCGGGGCGTGGCTCGCGGGGGCGCGCCGGCCGCGTTGTCGCCGATGCCGTCGCCACCGGGGTGAGCGTGTCGGGCGGCGGAGCGGACGTGCTGCCGGGCTGCCGGGTCGGCTCGTCCGGCGTGAACCTGCCGGCGGGTGCCCGCTGCCGTCCGAGTTGGAGTGTTTCGGGCCGGTCCGGCTGCGCGCCGCCCGGGCGGAGGCGGCCCGGGTCCCCTGCGACGGCCGGCACACCTGGGAGACCTACGCCGAGGGGGAACTGCCGGACGCGCTGGTCGGGGCCGGGCACGCGGCGATCAGCGCCGACCCCCTTATCCGCGGCGTCTGCAACGCCCGCACGTTCCGGCTCACCAGCGGGATCCGGTACCAGGCCGGCTGGAACCTGGAGGTGCTGCCACCGGCCGGGTCCGACGGCGACCGCACCTACCGCTGCCTGGCCGGACGCGGCGTGGACGCGTTGGCCGCGCCCACGCTCACCGGTCGCTGACCCCGTTCACCGACCGGCTGTCCCGCACGGCGCGCGGGTCCAGCGCCTCCAGTGTGTCCGCGTCCAGTCCCCGGAGGTCGCGCACCGCGCGCGGGTCCAGCGCCTCCAGTGTGTCGGCATCAACCCCGTAACCGGCGGGGAGCGGCTGGCCGGGCGGCTGGTGGGAGGCCGCCGGCCTGGCGTCGCGGCTCTCCCGCGCCGCGGTCACGGCCACGCCCGCCGTCATCGCGAGCAGCACGAGAAGCAGCGACAGCACCACGGCCGGGATGCCCTCCGGGCGCCAGATCAGCATCGTCACCAGCAGGGCGACCGCGGCCAGCGTCGCGGCGGCAGCCCGGAAGCGCGCGTCGGGCTTGGGGAACAACCTCACCCGACAAGCATGGCGCAGGTCACTCGGCTGTCAACCGCGGGGCCGGGCCGCGCGGTCGGCGGTGGACCGTCCGGCGCTACACGGGAGCAACAACAGCGCCGATCATGAAAATTCCGTTACATCAATCGGCAATTTGTCGGTTCCATGGGCGTTTGAGGGGCGACATTCGTTGCCGCTGATCCCTAGAGTGACGAAGGTCGAGTTCTGCTCGACTGACCCCGTTCCCCACCGGAAGGCAGCCACATGCCACGTGCAATCCGGTCCCTTGCCGCAACAGGGATCGCCGGTATCGTGCTCGCCGGATCGGCGGTCGCACCCGCCATCGCGGCGCCGGCTCCGAGGCTCACACCCCAGCCGTCCACATCGGACCGGACCAGCCCCGTCGAGGCCCGCCGGGTCGACAGCGTGCCGACCCCCAAGCTCGACTGGTACGCCTGCTACGGCTACGCGGAGTGCGCCACGGTCCGGCTACCGCTGGACTACGACCAGCCGAAGGGCGCCACCACCGAGGTGGCGGTGCTCCGGGTGAAGGCCCGCGACCAGCAGCACAGGATCGGGAGCCTCTTCCTCAACCCGGGCGGCCCGGGTGGCTCCGGCACCGACATCGCGCTCGCCGCGCCGTACTTCCTCGCCGACGACCTGCTCGACCGGTTCGACGTCGTCGCGTCGACCCGCGCGGCGTCGCCGCCAGCGAGAACGTCAAATGCTTCCGGTCGGTCAAGGACCAGACCAGGGCGTACGCCGGGCTGAACGTCGCCTTCCCGTGGACGAAGGCCGAGGAGAAGGCGTACGTCGCGTCGTCGAAGGCGGTCGGGAAGGCCTGCTCGACCAGCGGCCGGCCACTGACCGGGGCGGCCTCCACCGACGAGGTCGCCCGGGACATGGACGTGCTGCGCCGGGCGGTCGGCGACAAGAAGCTCACCTACCTGGGCTTCAGCTACGGCACCGCGCTCGGCCAGTACTACGCCAACATGTTCCCGGACCGGGTCCGCGCCCTGGTGGTCGACGGCGTGCTCAACCCGAACGCCTGGATCGGCCAGGGCAAGGCCCGCAACCTGCTCCAGGAGACCCGGCTGCGCAGCGCCGACGGCGCCTACCACGCGCTGCACGAGATCCTGGTGCGCTGCGCGAAGGCCGGCGAGGACAGGTGCTCGTTGGCGTCCGGTGACCCGGTCGCCTCGTACGAGCTGGTGGCGCAGCGGCTGCGCAAGAAGACCCTGGTGGTCGACGACCCGGACCTGGGCCGGTTCACCGTCAGCTACGCCGACTTCGCCGGCGCCACCCTCGGCGCGCTCTACTCGCCGTACGGCTGGCAGGACGTCGTCAGCCTCACCGAGCAGCTGCTGGTGCTGACCGACCCGGCCGCCGCCACGGCCGCCCGGGCGCAGGCCCGCACCGCCGTCGCACAGCGCGCCGCGACGGCCCGCCAGCAGCGCGGCTACGACTTCCCGTACGACAACGGCCTGGAGACCTTCCTGACCGTCGACTGCACCGACGCGTACCACCCGAAGGACGCGGCGGCCTGGCCGTCGCTGTCCGGCAAGGAGGACAAGCGGGCGCCATACTTCGGTCGGGCCTGGGCCTGGGGCACCGCGCCCTGCGCCCGCAACACCTGGACGGTGCGGGACGAGGATGCCTACACCGGGCCGTTCAACAAGCGGACCAGCGCCCCGGTGCTGGTGGTCGGCAACTACTGGGACCCGGCGACCAACTACCAGGGGGCGGTCGGCTCGGCCGCGCTGCTGCCGAACAGCCGGCTGCTCAGCAGCGACAGCTGGGGGCACACCGCGTACGGCACGTCGGCCTGCGTGACCGGGGCGGTCGACGCGTACCTGCTGACGGTGGCGCTGCCAGCCAAGGGCACGCTCTGCACCGGTGACGCCCAGCCGTTCGTGGAGGCGCCGGAGGCGGCCCGGGCAGAGGCGTCGAAGAGCAGCCTCGCCCGCCAGGGCGAGCCGGGCCGGGGCGAGCCGAAGCGGCTCCCGCCGGTGGTGGCGCCGCTGCCGGTGGTCGGCACGCTGACCGTCCGCTGACGGGACCCCGGGGTACGGCGGGCGATCGGGCGCCCGCCGTACCCCGGCCCGTTCCCGGACGGGCCGCGCCTCTTCCGCGTGGCCTCCTCGCCGGATACCGGCCCGGACCGGCGAGCAGACCTGAGCCGTCCGGGACACCGCGCAGGCACTTCGTCGGGTTAAAGTACGACCGCATCCCGCTCCGGCCGATCCCCTCGGCCGAATGCGATGCGCGTTCTGACGCCGTGATCCGCCATCCGCGACCGGCCGTCATCGACTTCCCGATCAAGGAGATTCGCGACATATCATGTCAAGAAAATGGATCTCTGTGCTGATGTCCGCCGGGCTGGCTCTCGGCGCGGCGATCGGCACGTCACAACCCGCGAATGCGGCCGGCTCCTCTCCCGACGGTGGGGGACGGGCGAACGCCGGAGTCAAGCCGGGCCTGCGCACGAACTCGCTGTCCGCGAGCGCCACCACCCCGGCCGGCTACACGATCCGTGGCATCGACGTCTCGAGCCACGACCACAACCTGGGCCCGATCGACTGGCCGGCCGTGGCGGCCAACGGGTACAAGTTCGCGTACATCAAGGCGACCGAGGGGCGGACCTACCTCAATCCCTACTTCGCCGAGGACTATCGTGGGGCCAAGGCGGCCGGGCTGCTCGTCGGCGCCTACCACTTCGCGCGCCCGGACAGCCGCGACCCGGTCACCGAGGCGAATTTCTTCATCGACAACGCGCAGTTCGCCAAGGACAGCCAGACGCTCGTACCCATGGTGGACATCGAGTGGCCGTACTGGAGTGGCGCGCCCACCTGCTACGGGCTGACCACGACCGAGTTCTCCAACTGGATCCGGGCCTTCAGCAACCAGGTCAAGACACGCATCGGTCGGGTGCCGATGATCTACACCAACACCAACTTCTGGAACCCGTGCACCGGCAACAACGCGTCCTTCGGCGATCACCCGCTGGACATCGCCGGCTACACGACCACCCGCCCGCCGTTGCCGGCCGGCTGGACGACGGAGACCGTCTGGCAGTACGCAGCCGGTGACCCCAGCCAGCCCGCCAACTACAGCCAGAACGTGTTCAACGGCGACTACGCGTCCCTCACCGGACTCACCGGCGCCCCGGCGGCCGCGGCGCCGGTCGCGTTCCGCGCCCGAGTCAACAGCCGCTATGTCGTGGCCGAGAGCGCCGGAGCCAAGCCGCTGATCGCCAACCGGACCACGATCGGGCTGTGGGAGAAGTTCGACATGATTGACGCGGGCGGCGGATTCGTCGCTCTCCGCTCGCGCGCCAACGGTAAGTACGTGGTGGCGGAGAGTGGGGGCGCCAAGCCGCTGATCGCCAACCGGACGGCGATCGGCCCGTGGGAGAAGTTCACGGTCATCAACAACTCGGACGGCAGCATCAGCCTCCGGGCCAACGCCAACGGCAGGTACGTGGTGGCGGAGAACAGGGGCGCCGAGCCGCTGATCGCCAACCGGACGGCGATCGGCCTGTGGGAGAAGTTCGACAAACTCCCCACCTCGTGAGCCGCTCGGCCACCGTCCGCTGACGGACCCGGGGTACGACGGGCGATCAGCCGCCCGCCGTACCCCGGGCTGTCGGCGCGGGCTGGACACGCTGCGCGCCCAGCGACGAGTTCCCCTCGACTCCCGTCCGGTGGGCCAGACACCTCCACATCGGACCGAGTCGAGCGGTGTGAGACGGGTGCTGGATCGGTCAGTACGACTTGTCCTGGCCGAGCACGTGCTGGGCGACGAAGTTGAGGATCATCTCCCGGCTGACCGGGGCGATCCGGCCGGCGCGGACCGCGCCGAGCAGGGTGGCGACCCCGTACTCGGTGGTCATCCCGGCCCCGCCGAGGGCCTGCACGGCGGTGTCCACGGCGAGCGCGGCGGCCTCCCCGGCCGCGTACTTGGCCATGTTGCCGGAGATACCGGCCTCCAGGTCCCGGCCGGCGTCGTAGAGCGTGGCCGCCTTGTGGATCATGAGGCGGGCCAGCTCCACCTGCACCGCCGCGTGCGCCAGCGGGTGCGCGACGGCTTGGTGGGAGCCGATGCTGCGGCCGCGCCAGACCTTCCGGGTGGCGGTGTACTCCGATGCGCGCTCGATGGCGTACCGGCCGGTGCCGGCGCCCATCGCGGCGACCGTGATCCGCTCCGGGTTGAGGCCGGCGAAGAGCGCCGGCAGGCCGGCGTCGAGCGACTCGCCGACCAGCGCGTCGGCGGGCACCCGCACGTCGTCCAGGTAGAGCAGGAACTGGTTCTCCGGCGACAGGATCTCCATGTCCAGCTTGGACCGGGTGAGGCCCGGGGCGTCGGTCGGCACGATGAACAGCGCCGGCTTCAGCTTGCCGGTGGCCGCGTCTTCGGTGCGGGCGACAACCAGGACGTGGCCCGCCTCGTCCACCCCGGAGATGTAGCACTTGCGGCCGGAGAGCAGCCAGTCGTCGCCGTCGCGGCGGGCCACCGTGCCGAGCCGGTGGAAGTTCGACCCCGCCTCGGGCTCGGTGATCGCGAAGACGATCTTCTGTGAGCCGTCCGCCAGCCCGGGCAGGTGGCGCTTGCGCTGCTCGTCGGTGCCATGCTTGTTGATCACGGTGGCGGCGATCGCGGGGGAGACCACGAGCAGCAACAGCGGGCAGCCGGCCGCCGCCAGCTCCTCGCAGACGATGGCCAGCTCGGTGATGCCGCCGCCCCCACCGCCGTACTCGGTGGGGATGTTCACGCCGAGGTAGCCGAGCCGGCCGGCCTCGTGCCACAGCTCGGTGGTGTGCCCGCCGGCCTTGGCCTTCTCGACGAAGTAGCCGTGGCCGTACCTGCGGCCCAGCGCCCGGACCGCGTCGCGGAGCTGGTCCTGCTCGGGGGTGAGGTCGAAGTTCATCGCGGATCCTCCTCGGGGTTGACCACGGCCAGCACGGCGCCGGTGTCGACCTGGCCGCCGGCCGGGACCGGCAGCTCGGCGACCACGCCGTCGGTCGGGGCGAGCACGGGGTGTTCCAGCTTCATCGCTTCCAAGGTCAGCAGCAGCTCGCCGGCGGCGACCCGCTGCCCGACCTCGACGCGCACCCGGGTCACCGCGCCGGGCAGCGGCGCGAGCAGGGACCCGGCGGCCAGCTCCGCGGTGGGCAGGGGGAAGCGCGGCAGCTCGGTGAGGCTCGCCGCCCCCGCCGGGCCGTCCACGAAGACCTCCGACCCCACCCGGTGTACGCGGAAAGCGCGCCGCACGCCGTCGACGTCGAGCACGACGCGGTCGGGAGCGGCCTCGACCACGGTCACGGCCGGCGCCGCGTCGGAAGTGGTGCCTCCACCGGCCAGGGACACGGACCACTCGGCGAGTGCCCCGCTGCGGTCCAGCTGGTACCGGACCTCGACCTCGCCGCCGTCCACTCCGCTGAATCGGGTGACCTGCGGAAACGCCGGCACGTTGCGCCAGCCCGACGGCAGCCCGCCCAACACGGGCGCGGACGCCCGACGCCCGGCGGCGCCCGCCAGCGCGGCGGCGAGGGTGACCAGGGGGAGCTGGTCGGCGGGGAGCAGCGGGGCGAAGACCTCGGGATGCCGGTCCAGGAAGCCGGTGTCGACGTCCGCGGCGCCGAACTCGGGGCTGCGCAGGACCCGGACCAGCAGGTCCCGGTTGGTGGCGACGCCGTGCAGCTCGGCCCGGGCCAGCGCGCCGGCGAGGGCGCGGACCGCCTCGGCCCGGGTGGGCGCCCAGGCGATCAGCTTGGCGAGCATCGAGTCGTAGTGAACGGTGACCGTCGAGCCGTCGACCACGCCGGAGTCGAGTCGCAGGCCCGCCCGCTGGAGGTTGCCGAACTCGCGGTCCACTCCAGGGACGGCGAACCGCCGCAGGGTGCCGGTGACCGGGCGGAAGCCCTGGGCCGGGTCCTCGGCGCAGAGCCGCACCTCTATGGCGTAGCCGCGCATCCAGTGCGCGTCACGGGCCCGCTCCGGCAGCGGCTCGCCCTCGGCGACGAGCAGTTGCAGCCGGACGAGATCCAGTCCGGTGGTCAGCTCGGTGACCGGGTGCTCCACCTGGAGGCGGGTGTTCATCTCCAGGAAGTGGACCTCCCCGTCGGGCGCGAGCAGGAACTCGACGGTCCCCGCGCCGACGTAGTCGACCGCCCGGCCGGCGGCCACCGCCGCCTCGTGCAGCCGCTCGCGCACCTGCGGGGACAGGACCCCCGGCGCCTCCTCGACGATCTTCTGGTGGCGGCGCTGAATCGAGCAGTCGCGCACCCCGAGGGCCACCACGGTGCCGTGCGTGTCGCCGAAGATCTGCACCTCGACGTGCCGGCCGCGCTCGACGTACCGCTCGATGAAGACCGTGCCGTCGCCGAACGCCGCGGCCGCCTCGCGGCGCGCGCCCGCGACGGCCTCGGCGAGCCCGGCGGCGTCGCGGACCACCCGCATGCCCCGGCCGCCACCGCCCGCGGCGGCCTTGACCAGCACCGGGAAGTCGGTCACCTGGTCGGCCTCGGTCCAGGTCGGCAGCATCGGCACGCCCGCATCGGCGAGCAGCGCCTTGGCCGCCATCTTGTCGCCCATCGCGGCGATCGCCTTGGCCGGCGGGCCGACCCAGGTCAGCCCCGCGTCGGTGACGGCCGCGGCGAAGTCGGCGTTCTCGGCCAGGAAGCCGTAGCCCGGGTGGACCGCGTCCGCGCCGGCCCGCCGGGCCGCGTCCAGGACGAGGTCGATCCGCAGGTACGTCTCGGCCGGCGTGTTCCCGGGCAGCCGGACGGCCAGGTCGGCCTCGGCCACGAAGGGCGCGTCGGCGTCCGCGTCGGAGTGCACGGCGACCGTGTCCACGCCGAGTGCCCGGCAGGTGGCGAAGACTCGGCGGGCGATTTCCCCGCGATTGGCCACCAGCAGTCGGTTGATCATGAGTGGCCCCCTTACATCCGGAAGACGCCGAAGCCGTCGGCGCCCTTCACCGGTCCGTTGTGGATCGCCGACAGGCAGAGCCCGAGGACGGTACGGGTGTCCCGGGGGTCGATCACCCCGTCGTCGTAGAGCCGGCCGGATAGGGAGAGCGCCCCGGACTGGGACTCGATCTGCTGCTCGACCATCATCCGCATGGCGGCGTCGGAGTCCTCGTCGTAGTCGCGGCCCCGAGCGGCGGCGGCCTGCCGGGCGACGATGGAAAGCACCCCGGCGAGCTGAGCCGGGCCCATCACCGCCGACCTGGCGTTCGGCCAGGTGAACAGGAACCTCGGCTCGTACGCCCGGCCGCACATGCCGTAGTTGCCGGCGCCGTACGAGGCGCCCAGGTTGACCGTCAGGTGCGGCACGGCCGAGTTCGACACCGCGTTGATCATCAGGGCGCCGTGCTTGATGATGCCGCGCTGCTCGTACTCGGTGCCGACCATGTAGCCGGTGGTGTTCTGCAGGAAGACCAGCGGGGTGTCGGCGGCGTTGGCGAGCTGGATGAACTGGGTGGCCTTCTGCGCCTCCTCGCTGAACAGCACACCCCGGGCGTTCGCCAGCACGCCGACCGGCCAGCCGTGCAGCTCGCCCCAGCCGGTGACCAGCGCGGTGCCGTAGCCGGGCTTGAACTCGTCGAACTCGCTGCCGTCCAGCACCCGGGCGAGGACCTCGCGCGGGTCGAACGGCACCTTCAGGTCGGCGCTGGCGATGCCGAGCAGCTCCTCCGGGTCGTACTTGGGCGGCTGGGGGAACGGGTTGCGCGGCGGCGGGCCCTGCTTGCGCCAGTTGAGCCGGCGTACGCACTGCCGGGCCAGCCGGATGCCGTCCCGCTCGTCGGAGGCGAGGAAGTCGGCCAGGCCGGACTTCGTGGCGTGCATGGCCGCCCCGCCCAGCGACTCGTCGTCGGTGACCTCGCCGGTGGCCATCTTCACCAGCGGCGGCCCGGCCAGGTAGACCTGCGAGCGGTCCCGGATCATGATGGTGAAGTCGGACATCCCCGGCACGTACGCGCCGCCGGCGGTGGCGTTGCCGAAGACCACGCTGACCGTGGGGATCTTCGCCGCGGAGAGCCGGGTCAGGTCGCGGAACACCCGGCCGCCGGGGATGAAGATCTCCGCCTGGGTGGGCAGGTCCGCCCCGGCGGACTCGACCAGGTTGACCATCGGCAGCCGGTTGGCCAGGGCGATCTCGCCGGCCCGCCGGGTCTTCGCGAGCGACCACGGGTTGACCGCGCCGCCGCGTACCGTCGGGTCGTTGGCGACGATCAGGCATTCCACGCCCTCGACCACCCCGATGCCGGTGACCACGCTGGCCCCGACCGGGAAGTCGGTGCCGTACGCGGCCACCGGGGACAGCTCCAGGAACGGGCTGTCCGGGTCGAGGAGCAGCTCGATCCGTTCCCGGGGAAGCAGCTTGCCCCGCTTGTGGTGCCGGGTCACGTACTTCTCGCCGCCACCCGCGCGGGCCTGGTCGAGCGCGGCGTCCAGCTCGGCGAGGCGCTCCAGCAGGGCCTCGCGGTTGGCCGCGAAGGCCGGCGAGGACGGGTCCAGTGCGCTGTCCAGTGTGGTCACAGGCCCATGCCCTTCGCGATGATCTCGTTCATGATCTCGGTGGTGCCGCCGCCGATGCCGAGGATGCGGGCGTCCCGGTAGTGCCGTTCCACCTCGGCGTCGCGCAGGTAGCCGAAGCCGCCGTGCAGTTGCAGCGCCGCGTCGACCACGTGGTCGCAGGCGGCCACCGCGACGTTCTTCGCCATCGCCACCTCGGTCACCACCGGCTCGCCGGCCGCGACCCGGGCGGCCACCTCGTGCACGTACGCCCGGGCCGCCTCGGCGCGGGTGTGCATCTCGGCCAGCCGGTGCCGGATCAGCTGCCGGCTGGCCAGCGGCCGGCCGAACGTGGACCGGTCCCGGCACCACCGGGCCGCGAGCTCCACGCAGCGCTGCGCGGTCGCGTACGCCTGCGTGGCGAGGGAGAGCCGCTCGCTGGCGAAGTGCTGCATGATCGCGAGGAAGCCGGTGTTCTCCGCGCCGATCCGGTTCGCCGCCGGCACCCGTACGTCGACGAAGGAGAGCTCGGCGGTGTCCGAACAGTGCCAGCCCAGCTTCTCCAGCCGGCGTCCGACGGTGAAGCCGGGCAGGCCCTTGTCGATCACCAGCAGGCTGAGCTCGCCGCTGCCCGGGAAGTCGGTGCAGACCGCGGTGGTCACGAAGTCGGCCCGGACCCCGCTGGTGATGTAGGTCTTCGACCCGTTCACCACGTAGTGGTCGCCGTCCCGGCGGGCGGTGGTGCGGATCGCGGCGACGTCCGAGCCGCCGTCCGGCTCGGTGATCGCCAGCGCGCCGATCATCGTCCCGGCCAGGGTGGGGCGGACGTACCGGTCGATCAGGTCGTCGTTCGTCGTCCGCTCCCCGCCGAGCGAGGCGCCGAGCGAGGGGCCGAGGCGGGCGCCGGCCGCGGCCACCATGTGCGGCAGCGCGATGCCGTGGGTGAAGAGCGCCGCCACCAGACCGGACGAGCCGCCAGAGCGGATGATCTCCTCGGTGACGATGATCGAGTCGAGCAGGTCGCCGCCGCTGCCACCAACCGATTCCGGGAAGCCGACGCCGAGCAGTCCGATCTTCGCCGCCGTCTCGTGCAGCGACCGGGGCACCTCGCCGGCCCGCTCCCAGTCGGCCAGGTGCGGCAGCACCTCCCGGGTCACGAAGGCCCGGGTCAGTTCGCGGAGCTGCCGCCGCTCGGGGGTGTCCACGATGGTCACGGCCGTGCCTTCCTGGTGATGATGGCGGGCAGTTCCGTGGGCAGATCGACCACGCGGGAGCGGAGTAGTTCGCCGAGCGCCTTGGCCTGCGGGTCGAACCGGGTGGAGGCGGCCACCCCCTGCCCGAGCAGCCCTCGGACCACGAAGTTGACCGCGCGCAGGTTCGGCAGCTCGTACCGCTCGACGGTCAGCGCGGCGGTCTCCGGCAGCAGCTCCGCCAGCCGCTCGACGGTGAGCCAGCCGCGCAGCCAGGCCCAGGTCTCGTCGGTGCGCGCCCAGACCCCCAGGTTCGCGTCGCCGCCCTTGTCCCCGGACCGCGCCCCGACCAGCTCGCCGAGCGGCCCGCGCCGGGTCGCGTGTCCGGCGGCCGCCTCGGGCGCGGCCGCGTCGGCGGACCCGGTGTCCGCCGGCGTCGCGGCCGTCCGGATCGGCGGGGCGATCGGCACGCGTTCGCCGCCGGGCAGCACGGCGACGTGGGCGACCGCGTCCTGCGGCACGAGGTCCGCGGTGAAGACGCCGTAGGAGGTGGCGTCGCCCGGCAGGGTGGTCAGCGTGCAGCCCGGGTAGGAGGCCAGCGCCAGTTCCACCGCGGCCGCCGAAAAGGCCCGCCCGGCCCGTGCCTGGTCGCCGTCGCGCAGGTGTACGTGCACCAGCGCGCTCGCCGCCTCGGTGTCGGTGGCGTCCGGGTGGTCGGTGCGGGCCAGCGTGAACTCCAGCCCTTCCTTGCCGACCGCCTCCTCGAGCTGCCCCCGGACCAGGGCCGCCTTGGCCGGGATGTCCAGCCCACAGAGCACGAACGTCATCGAGTTGCGGAAGCCGCCCAGGTTGTTGACGCCCACCTTGAGGGTGTCCGGCGGCGGGGTGCCCCGGACGCCGGAGACGCGTACCCGGTCGGGCCCGTCGGCGGTCAGGGTGACCGTGTCCAGCCGGGTCACCACGTCCGGCCCCAGGTACGCCGGGCCGCCCACCTCGTACAGCAGTTGGGCGGTGACGGTCTCCACGGTGACCGCGCCGCCGGTGCCGGGATGCTTGGTGAGCACGGACGAGCCGTCCGGGTGCAGCTCGGCGATCGGGAAGCCGGGCCGGTGGCCGCCGTCGGGCAGTTCGGTGAAGAAGCTGAAGTTGCCGCCGGTGACCTGGGCCCCGCACTCGATCAGGTGCCCGGCCACGGTCGCCCCGGCCAGCGCGTCGAGGTCGTCGCGGCCCCAGCCGAAGCGGGCGATCGCCGGCCCGACGACGAGGGAGGCGTCGGTGACCCGGCCGGTGACCACCACGTCCGCCCCGGCGTCCAGGCAGGCGGCGATGCCGAACGCGCCGAGGTAGGCGTTGGCGGTGAGCGCGTCCGGGCGTCGCAGGGCGTCGCCCTCGACGTACCCGATCCGCGCGGTGAGGCCGAGCCGGTCGGCGAGCGAGCCGATCGCGGTGGCCAGGCCGGCCGGGTTCAGTCCGCCGGCGTTGGTCACGATCCGCACGCCCCGGTCGAGCGCGGTGCCGAGGCAGTCTTCGAGCTGGCGGAGGAAGGTCTTCGCGTACCCGAGGTCGGGGTCGCGCAGCCGGTCCCGGCCGAGATGAGCATGGTCAGCTCGGCCAGGTAGTCCCCGGTCAGTACGTCCAGCTCGCCCCCGTCGAGCATCTCCCGCCAGGCGGTGAACCGGTCGCCGTAGAAGCCGGAGGCGTTGCCGATCCGCAGCACGCCGCACGGCGTCGCCCCGGCGCGCTCATCCCGGTCCGGTACGGCCGCCGCCCGGCCGCCGTCGGGCGGTGCGGTCGTCGGCTCGCGGCCGGCTCCGGGTGGCCCGGCGAAGGCCTGGGCCACGTCCAGCCACTCGTCGGCGGTCGGGCCGGTGGCGACCAGGGACAGGTCGGCGCGGTGTCGGCGCTGGGTGACCAGCAGGCAGAAGTCCAGCGCGGGCCCGGTGACCCGGTCGGCGGCGTCGGCCGGCCCGAAGGTCCAGGTGTCGCCGTGGGGTGCGGTCAGCTCGACCCGCACCGGCGCGGTCGGCGCCGGCCGGCCGTGGGCGGCGAAGCCGTGTCCGAGGGTACGGAAGCCGAGGTGGGCGATGTGGCGCAGGCGGGCGGCGGCCGGGCGGGTGACGCCGAGCGTGTCGGCGACGTCCTCGGCGTGCGCCCAGGTCTCCATGATCCGGGCGGTGACCATCGAGGCGGGCGACATCCGGGTGCCGTACCAGGGCACCTTCTCCCCGGGCGGCACGGCGGCGAGGGCCGACGCGAGTGCCGCCCGGCCGTCCCGCCAGCGGGCCAGCAGCTCGGCGGGCGGGGCGAGGAACGACTCGGCCCCGTCGTCGACCAGCCGGGCCGGGTCGGGCGCCGAGAGGACCGAGGCGTAGAAGGCCTCGGCGTCGGTGGCGGCGAGCCGGGCCACGTGGTCGGTCCAGGCCAGGTGGGCGATCTGGTGGGCGACCGTCCACCCGGGGGCGGGTGTCGGCCGGGCCCAGCCCTCCGGTGGCAGCCCGGCGACGAGGGCGTCGAGCTGGTCGGATTCGGCGGCGAGATCCGCGAGCAGTGCGGGCAGGTCGGCCATGGTGCCTCCGGGCGGGGGTGTGCCGGTCAGGGCGTTCGGGTCAGGGCCCCTCGCGTCCCGGGCCTGCGGTCGCCGGTGGCATCGCGTCCGGCGATCCGGGGTTCGGGGCGAGCAGGGTGGCGAGCTGACGTTTCCAGGTGTGCAGCAGGGCGGTGCGGCGGGGCGAGTCGTCGCTGAGCAGGTTGGCCACGCCCAGCCCTCGGAGCAGGTCGAGGGTGGCCTGCACGGCCTCCCGGACGCCGGGGCGGCGCTCGTCCACCCCGAGCAGCTCGACGGTCAACCGGTGCATCTCGCGGCCCACCCGGGCCTCCAGCGGCACCAGGGCGGCGCGCAGCTCGGCGTCGGTGCGGGCGGCCACCCAGAGTTCGAGGGCGGCGACGAAGAGCGGCCCGGTGAAGGCCGCGCCGAGCAGGTCGATCACCCGGTCCAGCCGCTGCGGGCCGGCGGGCAGGGCGTCCGCCTCGGTGCGCAGCTCCGCCGCCCGGCGTTCGGTGAGGTGGGCGACGGCGGCGGTGACCAGGGCGGCCTTGGTGGGGTAGTGGTGCAGCTGGGCGCCGCGGGAGACGCCGGCCCGGGCGGCCACCACGGTGGTCGTGGTGCCGGACCAGCCGTGCTCGACCAGGCACTCGACGGTCGCCTCCAGCAGCCGGGCCTGGGTGGCGCGGCTGCGCTCCTGTTGCGGGACGCGGGTCGATGCGGCGGGCACGGGGACAGCGTGCCGCCCACGAAACAAACAGTCAAGACTGACTTTTTCAGGATCGACCACCGGCATCGTCGTCGCGGCCGCTCCTTCCGCGAGTGGCGACCACCGGGTGGGGTAGAGGTGACTACGAAGCTGATGACGTCGATGAATCGCGCTCGATCCACCTACGTCATCAGCTTCGTAGCGTCCAGAAGCCATGACCGGCGTCGGCGCGGACCGGTCCGCGCACGGCGGTGCCGGCGCGGAGCCGGCTGGCAGGCCCGGCGGGTGGCAGGCGTGACGGCCCAGGGTTCAGCGGCCGTCGCCGGGGCCGAAGACGGCGAGTGCGTCGGCGTCGCTGTGCCGGGAGCGGAGGTACTCGTCGGCCCACTCGGCGGCGTCCGGGTAGGTCGATTCGGCCGCCACCCGGGCGCAGGCCGCGGCCACGTCGTACCCGGTCCGGCGGAGCTGCACCCCGGGGCCGAGCAGCCCCCACCAGGCGCCCGCCCCGCCGTACGGCATGCCGACGCTGCCCGGGTTGACCACCAGGCGCCGGTCGACGAGTCGGGTGAACGGCATGTGGGTGTGTCCGCAGACCACCGTGCCGACCTCGGGGGGCAGCCCGGCGAAGACCTCCGCCCAGCGTTCCAGCCGGGAGTCGACCAGCACCATCTCCTCGTCGTCCCGCGGCGTCGCGTGGCAGAAGAGCACCTGGCCCAGGCCGGCGACCGACCGGGTGACGGTCAGCGGCAGCGCGGCCAGCCGGGCGACCTGGTCGTCGCGGAGCTGCGCCGCCGCCCAGTTCGAGACGTCGTGCGGGGACGACCGCCCGGACCGCGCCTCGACCAGCTCCCGGTCGGCGTTGCCACCGACCCAGCAGGCGCGCTCCCCAAGCGCGGCGAGCAGATCCAGCACCTCGACCGGCTGCGGGCCGGCGGCGATGTCGCCGGTGAGCACGATCAGGTCGGCGGCGGCGACGTCCGGCTCGGCCAGTACGGCCTCGAGCGCCGGCAGCGCGCCGTGGATGTCGGAGGGGACGGCGACACGTTCGAGCATCAGCCCACCGTGCCCGTCCGGCCGCCGGACGTCGAGGGGGTTCTGCGCCGGGCAGAACGACGACAGGGACCGCCCCGGAGGGCGGTCCCTGTCGATGCTGTCCCGACTCGGTCAGACCCGCGCGCGGCGGGCCAGGCGCTCCGGGTCGAGGATGATGATGCTCTTGCCGTCCAGCCGCAGCCAGCCGCGCGAGGCGAAGTCGGCGAGCGCCTTGTTGACGGTCTCCCGGGAGGCACCGACGAGCTGGGCGATCTCCTCCTGGGTCAGGTCGTGGGTCACCCGCAGCACGCCGCCGTCCCGGGTGCCGAACCGGCCGGCCATCTGGAGCAGGTTCTTGGCGACCCGCCCCGGCACGTCCGTGAAGATCAGGTCGGCCAGCGAGTCGTTCGTCCGGCGCAGCCTGCGGGCCAGCACCCGCAGCAGCTGCTCGGCGATCTCCGGCCGGTTGTTCAGCCACGGCCGCAGCGCCTGCTTGCGCAGCCGCACCAGCCGGGTGTCGGTCACCGCGGTGGCCGTCGCCGTACGCGGGCCCGGGTCGAAGAGCGACAACTCGCCGACCATGTCCGACGGGCCCATCACCGCGATCAGGTTCTGCCGGCCGTCCGCCGCACGGCGGCCGACCTTGATCTTGCCGGACAGCAGGATGTAGAGACTGTCGCCGGGCTCGCCCTCGTTGAAGACGATCTCGCCCTTGCGGACCTCGATCGTCTCCATCTCCTTGGCGAGCGCCTCGGCAGCCTCCGGGTCGACACCCTGGAAGATGCCGCTGCGGGCCAGTACCTCGTCCATCGGTCACCTCCGCCAGCGCGTGCCGTCCGTCGGCCGGGTCCGCCGTCCGCTGATCCCCTCGCGCGCCGCCAGTCTAGGCGCACGTGAGCGCGAATCAGAGGTGCACCCCTGGAATCTTGATCGTTGGACGTAACCTGCCCGACCTGATCAAGGACTAGGATCCCGCGTCCGGTGCGGGTGGTCGCCGCCCGTCCTGACCTCGATCGTAGGGTCGTTCTCGTGCTGAGCGAGCCCTTCCTGACCACCCGCCACGAGGACGGGTGGGACATCCCGCTGCTGGTGTGGCGGGCCGCCGAGCCGGTGCTGGCGGTCGGCACGACCCCGCTGGGCGGCGGGATCGGGGTACGCCGGTGGGTGGTCAACGCGACCGTGCCGATGTCGTACCACCGGGACGACCCGGCCGCCCACCTGGCCGAGCTGGCCGACGGGCTCGGCCTCCCCGGGCCCGGTGTCGGGCTGCTGACCGGAGTCGACGTGGCCGAGGTGGTGGCCCGGACCGACAGCGGCGTGCGGGTGTGGGCGACCGTCGGGCTCGGCACCCCGGTCTGGGCCGCCGCGCCGGCCCCGGCCGCACCCGGGCAGCGGGTCGGCACGGTCAACATCATCGTGTCCGTCCCCGCCCGGCTGGGCGAGGCGGCGCTGGTCAACGCCGTGGCCACCGCCACCGAGGCGAAGGCGCAGGCGATCTGGGAGCTGGGGCTGCCGGCCACCGGCACGCCCACCGACGCGGTCACCGTGCTCTGCCCCGCCGACGGCGAGCCGGTCCCGTACGGCGGCCCCCGGTCCGCCTGGGGAGCCCCGCTGGCCCGGGCGGTGCACGCGGCCGTGCTCGCCGGGGGCGCCGGCGCCGTCGTGCCCTGGTCCGACCGGCGGACCGGGTGACCCGGCCGGCGGGCGGCGCTCCGGGGGGCCCGGGTTTCCGGCCGATCGGCCCTCGTCGGAGCGTCTACCGCACGGTAGCGTCGCGGGCGATGTACGCTCCCGCCCCCTCCGCGTCCCGCCGTCGCGGCCGCCTGGCCGCCCTCGGCGCGCTGCTCGTCGTACTCCTCGCCGCCGGCTGCGCCGACGGCGGCACGCCGGTCTGGCAGCCGGGCGGGGGCGGCGGGTCGACCGGCTCGCCCGTCCCGGACGAACCGGCCGGGTCGACTGACCCCGGGCCGGTGGAGACGGCCGGGCAGGCCGTCTCGCTCGCCGCGACCGGCGACGTCATCATGGGCAACGCCCCGTCCCGGCTGCCGGCGAACAACGGCAAGGGCTTCTTCGACCAGGTCAAGGCGGCACTCAAGGCCGACCTGGTGATGGGGAACCTCGAGGAGCCGCTCACCGAGGACACCGGCGCCGGCAAGTGCGGGCCGAAGCCGCAGAACTGCTACCAGTTCCGGGCGCCCCCGGAGTACGCGGCGCACCTCCGCGACGCCGGCTTCGAGCTGCTCAACCAGGCCAACAACCACGGCTACGACTACGGCCCCAAGGGCTACCGGAACACCCAGCGGACGCTGGAGGAGCACGGCCTCGAGCACACCGGCGCGCCCGACCAGATCACCGTGGTCGAGGTCGAGGGCGTCAAGGTCGCGGTGGCCGGCTTCTCGTCGTACGTCTGGTCCAACAGCCTGGTCGACATCGAGTCGGCGAAGCGGGTGGTGGCGAAGGCGGCCACCATGGCCGACCTGGTGGTGGTGCAGGTGCACATGGGTGCCGAGGGCGCCGACCGGAGCCACGTGAAGCCGGGCACGGAGATGTTCTTCGGCGAGAACCGGGGCGACCCGGTCCGCTTCTCGCACGCGGTCGTCGACGCCGGGGCGGACCTGGTCGTCGGGCACGGCCCGCACGTGCTGCGCGGGATGGAGTTCTACCGGGGCCGGCTGATCGCGTACAGCCTGGGCAACTTCGCGGGCGGCGGCAAGTCGCTGAACAGCTCCGGCCGGCTCGGCTGGGGCGGCGTGCTGAAGGTGTCGCTGAAGCCGGACGGCAGCTTCGCCGGCGGGACGTTCACCTCGACCGCGATGAATGGCGTGGGCCGGCCGGCGATCGACCCCGGCCACCAGGGTCTCGGGCTGGTCCGGCAGATGAGCCGGGCCGATTTCCCGAAGACCGGGGCGCGGCTCGACACGGCCGGCCGGATCACCGCGCCGTAGGCCGGGCCGGGCATCCACGCCCGCGTCGGCCCGCCGGGACGTCACCCGCGCGACGTAGGCTGGCCGGCGTGACAACCAGTTCCCCCGAGACCGACCTCGGCCGTACGCGCCGCGCCCGGCGGATCGGCCGGGTGCTGACCGAGACGCACCCGGACGCGCACTGTGAACTCGACCACTCCAACGCGTTGGAGCTCGCGGTCGCCACGATCCTCTCCGCGCAGTGCACCGACAAGAAGGTCAACGAGGTCACCCCGAAGCTCTTCGCCCGCTACCGCAGCGCGGCCGACTACGCCGGGGCGGACCGGGCCGAGCTGGAGGAGCTGATCCGGCCGACCGGCTTCTACCGCAACAAGACCAGCTCCCTGATCAACCTCGGCCGGGCCCTCTGCGAGCGGTACGACGGCGAGGTCCCCGGCCGGCTGGCCGACCTGGTGACCCTCCCCGGGATCGGCCGCAAGACCGCGAACGTGATCCTCGGCAACGCGTTCGGCGTCCCCGGCATCACCGTGGACACCCACTTCCAGCGGCTGGTGCAGCGGTGGAAGCTGACCACCGAGACCGACCCGGTCAAGATCGAGCACGCGATCGGGGGGCTCTACCCGAAGCGCGACTGGACCATGCTGTCGCACCGGATCATCTTCCACGGCCGGCGGGTCTGCCACGCCCGCAAGCCGGCCTGCGGCGCCTGCACGCTGGCGAAGCTCTGCCCGTCGTACGGGACCGGGCCGACCGAGCCGGCGGCCGCGGCCAAGCTGCTCAAGGGCCCCCGGGCGCGGGACCTGGCGGCGGCCGTCGGGATCGGCCCGGAGCTGGTGCCGCAGCAGGCCGTCGCGGCGGAGGTGCCGTGAACCGCCGACTCGCGGCCCTGCTCGTCCCGGTGCTGCTGGCGGTCGCCGGCTGCACCGCCACCGACCAGCGGGCGGCCCCGCCGGCCGCCCCCCGCGCCGAGCGCCCCTCGCCGTTCGCCGACTGCGCCGCGCTGACCGCCGCGCCGGCCTCGGCCGCCCCCGCCCCCACCGCCGGGACGGGTGACCCGCTGCCCGAGCTGACCCTCAACTGCTTCACCGGGGGCGCCCCGGTGAACCTGCGGGAGGTGAAGGGCCCGGCGGTGGTCAACGTCTGGGCGTCCTGGTGCCCGCCCTGCCGCAAGGAGCTGCCCGCCTTCCAGCGGCTCAGCGAACGCGCCGACGGCCGGTTCCAGGTGATCGGGGTGAACAGCCGGGACAGCCGCGGCGGCGCCCAGTCCATCGGCGAGGACTTCGGCGTCCGCTTCCCGATGCTGGTCGACCAGGGGGACGCGTTCCAGCGGGCGCTGCGCCGCAACTCCTTCCCGCTCACCCTCTTCGTCGGCGCGGACGGCCGGGTCCGGCACGCCGACGCGAGCGGCGCGCTCGACGACGCCCGGCTCACCGAGCTGGTGCGGACGCACCTCGGCGTGGCGGTGGGCGCGTGACGGCGAGGAGCGAACCGGGCCTGCGAGCCCCGCAGTCGCGAACAGAGGTCGACCTGTGAACCGGCAACCGCCGCCGTGGCTGGCGCCGCTGCTCGGCCGGCTCGGCTCCGCCCGCGCCGAGGACTTCACCCGGCTCGCCACCCCGGAGAGCGGTGGCCGGGAGAGCGCCGTGCTGGTGCTGCTCGGCGAGGAACCGGACGGCGGCCCGGACGTGCTGGTCCTCCAGCGCGCCGCCACCCTGCGCAACCATGCCGGGCAGCCGGCCTTCCCCGGGGGCGCGGCCGACCCGGAGGACGCCGACGCCAGCGCCACCGCGCTGCGCGAGGCGAACGAGGAGGTCGGGCTCGACCCGACCAGTGTCACCGTGCTGGCCGAGCTGCCGAAGCTCTGGATCCCGGTCAGCGACTTCGTGGTCACCCCGGTGCTCGCCTGGTGGCACGCCCCGCACCCGGTGCACCCGCGGGAACCGGCCGAGGTCGCGCACGTCGCCCGGCTGCCGATCGCCGAGCTGGTCGACCCGGAGAACCGGATGCGGGTACGCCACCCGAGCGGCTGGATTGGCCCGGCCTTCTCGGCGCGCGGGATGCTGGTCTGGGGGTTCACCGCCGGAGTGCTGGCTACGCTGCTAGAGATGGGCGGCTGGGCGCGCCCGTGGCCGCGCGGCCGGGTGGTGGAACTGCCGCCGACCGCCGCCGCCCCGGCGCCCTCGGCCGGCACCGACGAGGTGGACGAGAGCCCCGTCCGCTGACCTGACCGTCACGTTGCGCGAGCGGTGGACCGGTTCCGTGCCGGCTGCCCGTACGCTGGACGCGTGTCCGTCGTGGATCTCGTCCTGCTCCTGCTCATGCTCGTGTTCGCGGTCAGCGGATACCGCCAGGGCTTCGCCATCGGGGCGCTGTCGCTCTCCGGTTTCTTCCTGGGCGCGCTGATCGGCCTCCAGGTCGGCCCGCTGATCGCCCGGCAGTTCGTCGACAGCGGGATCCGCGTGCTGATCTCCCTGGTCGCGATCTTCGGGCTCGCCGTGCTCGGTCAGGCGCTCGCCGGGTGGCTCGGCTCGCACCTGCGCAAGACGATCACCAACGACGTGGCCAAGCGGCTCGACGACATCGGCGGCGCGCTCGTGTCGCTCGTCGCCGTCATGCTGGTGGCCTGGCTGGTCGCGGTGCCGCTGGGCTCCTCCGCGGTGCCCGCGGTGGCCTCCTCGATCCGGAACAGCGCGCTGCTCACCGTGATCGACCGGATCCTGCCCGACAAGGCCCAGGAGCTCTCCACCGCGCTGCGGGACACGGTCGACACCAACGGCTTCCCGGACGTCTTCGGCGACCTCGCGCCCACCCGGGCCCGGCAGGTCTCCCCGCCCGACCCGACGCTCGCCGGTTCCACCGTGGTGGCCAACAGCCAGCGGGCGGTGGTCAAGGTGCTGGGCTCCGCGCCGAGCTGCGCCCGCCGGATCGAGGGCTCCGGCTTCGTGTACGCGGACGACCGGGTGATGACCAACGCGCACGTGGTGGCCGGCACCCGCTCGGTGGCGGTGGAGCTGCGCGGCGAGCGGTACGACGGTGAGGTGGTCGTCTACGACCCGGAGCGCGACCTCGCCGTGCTGCACGTGCCCGGGTTGCCCGGTCCGTCGCTGCGCTTCGCCGCCGGGCAGGCCGGCAGCGGCGCGGACGCGATCGTGCTGGGCTTCCCCCTCGACGGCCCGTACGACGCCCGGCCGGCCCGGGTGCGGGACGTGGACCAGATCACCGGACCCGACATCTACTCCTCCGGGGACGTGACCCGGGAGATCTACACCATCCGGGCGCTGGTGCGCAGCGGCAACTCGGGTGGCCCGCTGGTCTCGGCGAACGGACTGGTGCTCGGGGTGATCTTCGCGGCGGCGGCCGACGACCCGAACACCGGTTTCGCGGTGACCGCCGCCGAGGCTCGGCCGGTGGCGCTGACCGGCGCGGAGCGTACCCGGGCGGTCGGCACCGGCGAGTGCACCTGAGCCGACCTGACGGCACCCGGCCGCGGCGGACGCCGGGTCAGCCGCGCGCGGCGGCGGGGGCCGCGTCGTCAGCCGGGCGGGTGACGGGCAGCTTGGTCCGACCCCAGGTCAGCGTCCGGTCGAGCACCGCCCGGGCCATGATCGCCACGCAGGTCCCGCCGTTGAGGAACGACGCCACCACGTCGCTGGGATGGTGCATGCCCCGGTACATCCGGGTGAACGCGACCCCGACCGGCACCAGGACCAGCAGCGCCCACCAGGTGATCTTCACCGGGGTGCGCTTCGCCCGCAGCGCCAGCAGCACCGCGATGCCGACGTAGAGCGCCACGGCGGCGGAGGTGTGCCCGGACGGGAAGCTGGAGGTGGGCGGCGAGACGTCCATGTGCTCGACGGCCGGCCGGCGGCGGTCGATGGTCATGGTGGTGAACAGGAAGATCAGCGCCTGCGCGGTCACCGCGGCGCAGAGGAAGAGCGGCTCCCGCCAGCGGTGCAGCACCAGTCGCAGCACCAGGGCCACCAGCACGGTGACCACGACGACCAGCTGGGTGCTGGCCAGCGTGCTGAACACCAGCGAGACGTGGTTCCATCCGGCGGTACGGTCGGCCGCCAGCTCGCGGTTGACCGCGTCCTCCACGGTGAACGGCCAGGTCCGGGTGAGGACCCGGGCGACCAGGAGACCCAGCCCCACCATGAGGGCGAAGAGCAGGGCAAGCGGCAGCAGTACGCGCTTGGTCACCTGGACCGCGACATTGGACATGGGCCGCCCAATACCCCACCGGGCGCGCAACTACGCGTGCCCCCGGCCCGCCTCGTCCAGGTCCGGCCCGGCCAGCTCCGGCTCGACCCCCTCCCGGGCGGTACGCGCCGGCCGCCGACCGGTCCGGCTGCGCCAGGTGCGGAAGGCGGCGGAGGTGGCCGCCACCACCGCGACGCCGAGCAGCCAACCGGCCAGCACGTCGCTGCTCCAGTGCACGCCGAGGGCGATCCGGCTGACGCCGGTCACCACCGCGAGCACGATCGCGGCGAACCACAGCGCCCAGCGCAGCGGTCGCCGGTCGTGGGTGAACGGCAGGAAGACCAGCAGCAGCACCCCGGCGGTCAGGGTGGCGTTCAGCGCGTGCCCGGACGGGAAGGAGAAGCCGGCCGCCCGGGCGACCGGGTCGAGCAGGTCCGGCCGGTGCCGCCCGACGAGCAGCTTGAGCAGCGCGCCGAGCAGCCCGCCCACCACCATCGTGGTGACCGCCCAGAGGGCCAGCCGCCGGGCCCGGCGCCACAGCAGCCAGGCGACGACGACGGCGGTGGCGACCCGCAGCGGGCCGGGCGCGAAGACGTCGGTCCACAGACTCATCAGCCGCACCCACGCCGGATGGGCGACGGCGTACCCGTGCAGCGCGTCGGTCACCGAGGCGTCCAACCGGAACAGCGGCGGCCAGGCCGCCAGCACCAGCAGGGCCAGCAGGGCGAACGGCACCAGCACCAGGAACGCCGCGGCGGCGGCCAGGGTGAGCCGGAGGCCCAGCGAATGGTCCTGGTCCAGCCGCCGGCTCCGCCAGGACCGCTCGACCGTGGACATCCGACTGTGCTCGCCCGACCCGCTCATTCCCCAAGCACTACCCAGCGGACGGCCCGGTCAGACCGGCGGTGCCGGGGTCACCGCCGCGACTGGCGGAACCTGCGGACCACCATCGCTGCGCCGGTGACCAGGGCGACGAAGAGGGCGAGGCCGGTCCAGAGCCGTTCCGGCGCGGAGTCGTCCGGCTGGCCCGCCGGGTGGGCCGTCCACCGGGTCTGCTGTTTCCGAGCGGCGAAGCTGAACGGGTCGGCGCCCCGCCCGGCCGCCCGGTCGCCCTGCCCCGGTCCGGGCGCCGCGCCGAAGCCCACCACGCCCGGGGAGTCGTTGTCGTCGAGCGGGTTGCGCCTTGCCGCCGGCACGTCGGCGGTCAGCGCGGCGACCGGGTCCACCATGCCGTACCCGAAGCGGTCGTCGCGGCCGGTGGGTCCCAGGTCCTTCGCGGTGGTGATCAGCCGGTTGACCACGTCCCCGGCGGACATCTGCGGGAAGCGGGCCCGGACCAGGGCGGCGGTCGCGGCCACCAGCGGGGACGCGAAGCTGGTGCCCTGCACCCGCCAGTACCCGCCGGTCGGCCCGCCGGGGCGGGCCCCGAAGAGCGCCGTGGCGGGGGCGGCGAGCGTGGTCTCGTGGCCGGTGATCGAGCCGGACCAGAGGTTCTGGGTGCTGCGTTCCAGGCCGGCGACGGCGAGCACGCCGGGCTCGCGGGCCGGGTACCAGACCTTGGTGCCGGTCGAGCTGGCGAGGTTGCCGGTGCAGGCGACCACCACGACGTCCCGGGCGAAGGCGTAGTCGAGGGCCGCCGCCAGGGCCGGGCTGTCGCCGCTGCCGCCGAGGGACAGGTTGATCACCCGGGCGCCGTTGTCGACCGCCCAGCGCACCCCCTTGGCGACGATCATCGCGTCGTCGTACCGGTTCTCGTCGTCGAGCACCCGCACGGGCAGGATCCTGGCGTCCGGGGCCAGCCCGACCACGCCCCGGTCGTCGTCGTTGCGGCCGGCGATCAGGCCGGCGACCGTGGTGCCGTGCCCCACCGGGTCCGGCCCCTCGGCGCCGTCCGGAGAGACCAGGTCGATGCCGGGCAGCACCTGACCGGCCAGGTCCGGGTGGGCACCGTCCACCCCGGAGTCGATCACGGCCACGATCACGCCGCGCCCGGTCGAGTCGTGCCACGCGGTCCTGGCCTGCAACTCGTCGAGCTGCCACTGCTCCTGGCGGACCTGGTCGACCCGGCTCGGGGTGTCCACCGGGGCGAGCCAGCCCGCTTGCCGGGCGGCCGCCGGAGGGGCGTTGAACTGCCATGACGTCGCGACCGGCGGGGTGGCCGTACGGGCCGGGGCGGCGTGCGCCGGCGGGGCGAGCGGGGCGGCGACCGCGGCGGCGACGGCCGCCACACCGAGCAGCGTGCGTCCCACGACATGTCGGGTGGCGGTCGGAACTCCGTGCCGATCCCTGGTCACATTCCCCAGCCATTTCGTCGCGACAGAATCATGCTGCTCGGAGATTACCGGGTTTCCCGTGCGTCACGGTGCAAGTCGGTGACTCCGGTCACGCCGGCGCAGGTGGGCCAGTTGCACCAATCGGACCCCCTCCCTCCGGGTCACCAGCCGGCCCCGGCCCGGGGGCAACGGGCTCGCCTTCACCTGACCCACGAGCGCCCCCTCCTCCGGGCCGCCCGACATCACCAGACCGGCCGTGGAAAGCTCCCGCAGCCGCTGGATGATCGGCTCGTACTGGGTCCGGCCGGCGCCGCCGGAACGGCGGGCCAGCACCAGGTGCAGCCCGACGTCGCGGGCGTGCGGCAGGTGCTCCTCCAGGGCGCGCAGCGGGTTGGTCGGCCCGCCGGCCACCAGGTCGTAGTCGTCCACCAGCACGAACAGCTCCGGCCCCGACCACCAGGACCGGCTGCGCAGCTGGGCGGGGGTCACCTCGGGCCCGGGGATGCGGCCCTGGAGGTAGCCGGCCGCCGACTCGATCAGCTCGGCGGTGTGCGGGGCGGCGGCGCCGTACCCGATCAGGTGCGGCGTCTCGATCGTGCCCACCAGGCTGCGCCGGTAGTCCACCAGGATCACCCGGGCCTGCTCCGGGGCGAAGCGGGTGATGATCGAGGTGGCCAGCGCCCGCAGGAACGACGACTTGCCGCACTCGGCGTCGCCGAAGACCACGAAGTGCGGCTCGGCCGCGAAGTCCAGCACCACCGGGCGCAGGTCCGCCTCGGCCACCCCGACCGGGAAGGCCAGGCCGGTGGTCGCCGCGAGGTCCAGGTCGGCGTACGGCAACACCGGCGGGACAGCCGGACCCGGGGCGCGGGCGGCCCGGCCCAGCCGGCGACGACCGCCTTGACCAGGTCCACCGTCTCCCCGCCCAGCCCGGCGACCCGGGGCTGGGCACCGAGGAAGTGCAGCCCCTCCGCGGTGATCCCCCGACCGGCCTGCTCCGGCACGTTCGCCGCCACCGCCCGCTTCACCACCACCGAGTCCGAGGGGTCACCGAGGCGCAGTTCGAGCCGGGAACCGAAGAGGTCGCGGATCGCCGGCCGGAAATCGGTCCAGCGCACGGAGGCGGCCACCACGTGCACGCCGTACGACAGGCCGCGGGTGGCGAGGTCGGTGACCAGCGGCTCCAGGTCCTCGTAGTCGTTGCGCAGGGTGCCCCAGCCGTCCACCACCAGGAACACGTCACCGAACGGGTCGGTCCCCGGCTGCCCGGTGGCCGGTGCCGCCGCCCGCCGCCCGCGCCACGCCGCCATCGACTCCACGCCCAGCTCGGCGAAGCGGCGTTCCCGCTCGGCCAGCAGGGTGCCGATCTCCCCGACGGTACGGCGCACCGCGGTCGGCTCGGCGCGCCCGGCCACCCCGCCGACGTGCGGCAGGTCGCGCAGCACGCCGAGCGCCCCACCGCCGAAGTCGAGGCAGTAGACCTGCACCTCGGCCGGGGTGTGGGTGAGCGCCAGCGCGCAGATCAGCGTGCGCAGCAGGCTCGACTTGCCGCTCTGCGGCTGCCCGACCACCGCGACGTGCCCGGCCGCGCCGTCCAGCGCCAGCCAGGACAGGTCCCGGCGCTGCTCGTACGGCTTGTTGACCACCGCCACCGGCACCTGGAGGGCCCCGTGCAGCTCGGGATTGCCGACGGTGAGCCCGCGTACCGGGTCGGCGGCGACCGGGCCGAGCAGCTCGTCGAGGGTGGGCGAGCGGTCCAGCGGCGGCAGCCACACCTGGTGGGCCGGGGGACCCTGCCCGGCCAGCCGGCCCACCAGCAGGTCGAGCAGGGTCTCGGTGGGGGCCTCCTCCTCGGCGGCGGGCAGCGCGGCCGGGGTGGCCGGCTCCGGCACCGGCACCAGGTGGGTGGAGAAGGCGAGCAGCCGGGGCCCACCGCTGCCGGCCGCGCCCGCCGGGCCGCCCCGGCGGCGGACCGCGCCGGAGACGTACGCGGCCTTGAAGCGGACCAGCGGGTCGGTGCCGGCGCGCAGGTAGCCGTGACCCGGGGAGCGGGGCAGCTCGTGCGCGTCGGGCACCCCGAGCACCGTCCGGGACTCCAGGGCGGAGAAGGTCCGCAACCCGATCCGGTACGACAGGTGGGTATCCAGTCCCCGTAGCCTCCCCTCTTCCAAGCGCTGGCTGGCGAGCAGCAGGTGCACGCCGAGCGACCGGCCCAGCCGGCCGATCTGGACGAAGAGGTCGATGAAGTCGGGCTTGGCGGAGAGCAGCTCGGAGAACTCGTCGCAGATCAGCAGCAGCGACGGCAGCGGGGCGAGCGGGGTGCCCGCCGCGCGGGCCCGCTCGTAGTCGCGGAGGCTGGCGAAGTTGCCGGTCCGGCGCAGCAGCTCCTGCCGGCGGACCAGATCGCCGTTGATCGCGTCGACCATCCGGTCGACCAGCGGCAGGGCGTCGGCCAGGTTGGTGATCACCGCGGCGGTGTGCGGCAACCGGTCGAACGAGGCGAAGGTCGCCCCGCCCTTGAAGTCGACCAGCACGAAGTTGAGCTGCTCCGAGCTGTGCGTGGCGGCCAGCCCGAGCACCAGCGTGCGGAGCAGCTCGGACTTGCCGGAGCCGGTGGCCCCGATGAGCAGGCCGTGCGGGCCCATGCCGTCCTGCGCGGACTCCTTGAGGTCCAGCTCGATGGCGCCACCGTCGGCGCCGACCCCGATCGGCACCCGCAGCCGGTCCCGGGCCGGTCGGGGCGCCCAACCCTGCTCGGCGGTGAAACCCTCCGGGTCGCCGAGGCCGAGCAGCTCGGGCAGGCCCGGCTCGGCGCCGGGCGGGCCGTCCGGTCCGCGTACCGTGCCGGCGAGCCGCAGCGGCGCGAGCCGGCGGGCGACCGCCTCCGCGTCGGCGAGCTCCAGCGCGTCGGCGGCGCCCACCTCGGCGACCCCCTCGGCGGAGTGCGAGTGCAGCCGGCCGTCGCCCAGGTCGAGCAGGAGGGCGTACCGGTCGAGCAGCCGCGGCGGCGGGGTGTCCAGGTCGATGACGGTGACCGCGTCGATGCCGCCGTCGCCGGCCAGGTCGGTGGCGCCGGTCAGGTCACCCCCGTCGAGCACCACCACCACGTGCGGCCCGTCGGTGGCCGGGCCGGCCGGGCTGAACCGCGACCGGATGGCCAGCACCTCGTCGAGGAGCCGTTCCAGTTCGGCGGCGGAGCTGCTGACCAGGCGGACCGGGCCGAGCGCGTCGGCGCGGCTCGGGTGCTGGGCGTGCGGCAGCCACTTGACCCAGTCCCAGAGCGCCCGCCGTTCCGGCCCGGCGCAGATCGCGATCAGCAGCTCGTCCGGGGCGTGGAAGACGGCGAGCTGGGCGAGCACGGCCCGCGCGAGGCCTGCGCGGCCGGCGAGCCGGCGCCCCGCGCGCCGGCGGGGCCGCGGACGAAGACCCGGGCGAAGCTGCGCAGCGAGAGCGCCACCGGCAGGTCCGGCACCACCGAGTACGCGTCGAGGAAGCGCCGCAGCGCGCCCGCGGTCATCGGCTCCAGCTCCTCCAGCGGCCGGGTGACCGGCGGGACGAGCGGGGTGGCCAGCGTCTGCGGGCCGACGCCCACCCGGACCACCGCGAAGTCCGGGTCGCCCGGACGGCGTTCCCAGACCCGATGGCTGTCCACCGTGGACCAGAGCTTGCCCGGGTCGGGGTGCCGGTAGTAGATCCCGGCCCGCTGCGCCCCGGCGGTCTGCCGGACCCGGCGGCGCAGCGCGGTCAGGTGCCGCAGGTACTCCCGCCGGGCGGCCATCATCTCCGACTTCTTCGGGGTGCCGGTGGCGCTGCCCCACGAGGTCACCAGCATGGCCACCGAGGAGAGCCCGAACATGCCGCCCACCACGTACGAGTAGGCCCCGCCACCGCGGCCGAACATCATCGCCATCGCCACCGTGCCGCCGAGCATGGGCAGCACCATCAGCGCCTGCTGCCAGCGCCCGCCCGCCCCGACGGGGATCTCCGGCGGCGCGTCCACCGGCAGCTCCCCGACCGGAATCTCCGGCGCGGGACGCCGCGGCGGGCGCTTGATGACGACAGTGGACACTGAGCCTCCCATGGCTCTCGGTAACCCGAGCCTGGCTCATCGTAGGTAAAGTCCTGTCGTCCGTCAGCCACCGTTCCCGCTCGATATGGAGATATGTCGATGACAGTCGGCCTGGCGCGGGTCACCATCAGCGCTCCCCAACGGCGGGTGGACGTGGCCCTGCCGGAACAGGTCCCGCTGGCCGAGCTGCTACCGGAGGTGCTCCGGCACGCCGGTGAGGGGCTGGCCGACGACGGGGAGCGGCACGGCGGCTGGGTGCTCCGACGCACCGACGGCGCGGTGCTGGCGACCGCGCAGGCGCTGCTGCCGCAGGGGGTGCGCGACGGCGAGGTGCTGCACCTGGTGCCGGCCCGCGCGCAGTGGCCCGAACTGGAGTACGACGACGTGGTCGAGGCGATCGCCGACGGCGCCCGCCGCCGGGGCAGCGCCTGGTCGCCCGCCGCCACCCGGACCGCCACGCTGGCCGGGGCGGCCGTGCCGCTCGCCGTCG
>NZ_JAEVHJ010000045.1:0-31140 GCF_016802855.1 Micromonospora sp. ATA51
GTTGGCGCGGGGCCGGTCGCGGCGCGGGACCGGATCGCACGGGGGTGGGCGAGGTGCGCGGGCGGCGCGACGAAACGCCGGGGGCGCCGGGCGGTGGCAGCCACCTTCGGGCCGGCGCGCCCGTCGCTGGCCGCCACGGCCGGCCCGGACGGGGTGTGACCGGGTATGCGCGCGGAGCCGACTAGGCTGGCATACCGTGCTCGTACTGGTGGTGGACTCCTCGACGCCCGCGGTGACCGCGGCGTTGGTCGAGGTCTCGGCGGACGGCGTCGTGACCCGCGCGCAGCGGTGCACGGTCGACGCCCGGGCGCACGGTGAGCTGCTCGCCCCGCAGGTCGACGCGGTGCTGGCCGCCGCCGACGCCCGCCCCGCCGACCTGGCCGCGATCGTCGCCGGGCTCGGCCCCGGGCCGTTCACCGGGCTGCGGGTGGGCCTGGTCACCGCCGCCACCATGGGTCAGGTACTCGGCATCCCCACGTACGGCGTCTGCTCGCTGGACGGGATCGGCCACCCGGTGGCGGCCGGCGAGCCGGTTCTGGCCGCCAGCGACGCCCGCCGCCGGGAGATCTACTGGGCCGTCTACGACGGCGCCGGCCAGCGGATCGCCGGGCCGAACGTGGACGCCCCCGCGGTCGCCGCCGAGCGCGCCCGCGACCTGGCCGTCACCGTGGCCGCCGGCGACGGCGCGCACCGGTACGCGGACGTCCTCGGCCTGCCGCTGAGGGCCGAGCCGCGCTACCCGGACGCGACCGTGCTCGCCACGCTGGCCGCCGAGCGGATCCGGGCCGGCGCCCCCGGCGAGCCGCTCACCCCGCTCTACCTGCGCCGCCCGGACGCGGTGGCGGCAACCGGGCACAAGCCGGTCCTACCGTGAGCGCGAGCAGCGAGCCGGTACGGCTGAGCCGGTTCCGCTGGTGGCACATCGACCAGGTGCTGCCGATCGAGGCGGACCTCTTCGGCGTCGAGCAGTGGTCCCCGGCGATGTTCTGGAACGAGCTGGCCCACGGGCACCACTACCTGGTCGCCACCGACGACGACGGTACGGTGCTCGGCTACGCCGGGCTCATTGTGGCGCCACCCGACGAGGCCTGGGTGCAGAACATCGCGGTCCGCCGGGACGCCCAGCGCCGGGGCATCGGCCGGCTCCTGCTGGAGGCGCTGCTCGCCGAGGCGGACCGGCGCGGCGCTCGCAGCACCCTGCTGGAGGTCGCGGCGGACAACGCCCCGGCCCAGCGGCTCTACGCCAGCTACGGCTTCGAGCCGATCGGGGTGCGGCGCGGCTACTACCAACCGAGCAACACCGACGCGCTGGTCATGCGGCGCAACGAGGATTGATGAGCATGGCTGACGAACCCCTGATCCTCGGCATCGAGACCTCCTGCGACGAGACCGGCGTGGGCATCGTGCGCGGGCACACCCTGCTCGCCGACGCGATCGCCTCCAGCGTCGACGAGCACGCCCGGTTCGGCGGCGTGGTGCCCGAGGTGGCCAGCCGGGCCCACCTGGAGGCCATCGTCCCGACCATGGAGCGGGCGCTCGCCGAGGCGGGGGTGACCATCACCGACATCGACGCGATCGCGGTCACCTCCGGCCCGGGCCTGGCCGGCGCGCTGCTGGTGGGCGTGGCCGCGGCCAAGGGCTACGCCGTCGCCGCCGAGAAGCCGGTGTACGGGGTGAACCACCTCGCCGCGCACGTCGCCGTGGACACCCTGGAACACGGGCCGCTGCCCGAGCCGGCGATCGCCCTGCTGGTCTCCGGCGGGCACTCGTCGCTGCTGCTCGTCGACGACCTGGCCCGCGGGGTCACCCCGCTCGGCTCGACCATCGACGACGCCGCCGGTGAGGCGTTCGACAAGGTGGCCCGGCTGCTCGGGCTGCCCTTCCCCGGCGGCCCGTGGATCGACCGGGAGGCCCGGGCCGGCGATGCCGGGGCCATCGGCTTCCCGCGCGGCCTCACCGCCGCCAAGGACCTCGCCGCCCACCGGTACGACTTCTCCTTCTCCGGCCTGAAGACCGCGGTGGCCCGCTGGGTGGAGGCGCGGCAGCGGGCCGGCGAGCCGGTGCCAGTGGCCGACGTGGCCGCGTCCTTCCAGGAGGCGGTCTGCGACGTGCTGGTCGGCAAGGCGCTGGACGCCTGCCGGACGAACGGCGTCGAGACGCTGGTGATCGGCGGCGGAGTGGCTGCCAACTCCCGGCTGCGGGCGATGGCCGAGCACCGGGCGGCGAAGCAGGGCGTCCGGGTCCGGGTGCCGCGCCCGAAGCTCTGCACCGACAACGGCGCGATGGTGGCCGCGCTCGGCTCGCACCTGGTGGCCTCGGGCGTCGCGCCGAGCCGCCTCGACCTGCCCGCCGACTCCGCCATGCCGCTGACCGTGGTCAGCGTCTGACATGCCGCCCGCCGCTGACGAGAGGGACGACGTGATCGTACGGATGTGGGAGGCGCGCGCCGAGCCGTACGGCTTCGCCGACCTGATCACCTGGGTCTGCGACACCGCCCTGCCCGAGTTCGAGCACGACCCGCTGCACCTGTCCAGCGAGGTCTTCTCCTCCACCGACCACCGGCTGGTGGTGATCTCCAAGTGGCGGAGCAGCCCCCGGGACCTGCCGGAGCCGCCGATGCGGCTGGTGGCGCGGCCCCCGCACTCCTGGGACTTCACCCAGGTCGACCGCTGACCCGACGGCCGGCGGTCGACCTGGGGCCGGTCAGACCTGGATGGTGGGCGCCGGGTTGGGCCGGTCGCTGATCGAGGGATCGGTGCCGATCTGGAACGACGGCAGGAACTCCAACCGACCGTCCGCCTTGTACACCACCGGCACCGAACCGGCCATCATGTACGACATGTCGCCGCCGACCAGGAACTCCCGGGCGCCCACCTCGAACACGTAGAACGCGTCGTTCTCGACGATCTTGCGGTCGTCCAGGCAGTAGGTGCCGATCGGCCAGTCCGGCTCGGTCGCCCGGCGGACGATGTCCCGGGCCTGCTCGTAGGTGACAGCCATGACGCGTGATCCTAACCGGGTGGCCGGACGAACTCGGTGAGCCCGCCGGGCATGGGGATGTCGTCCAGCCGGACGAACGAGGTGCTGTGGCCCTTGGCGAAGTAGTCGGCGACGTCCCGGCCGGCGTTCTGGCCGTCGATGAAGCGGACCTTGCCGCCGACGTTCTCCACGTTGAAGACGTGCCCACCGCCGTTGTTCCAGCGGATCGCGACGACGCCGCGGGAACCGGGGCCGAAGTTCTGGAAGGCCTGCTCGATGTCACCCTGGCCGCCGGTGCTGAACCGGCGGCCCCAGGTGTTCTCGATGTCGCCGATCGAGCGGCCGCCCCAGTTGTGGAACTGCTTCGGCAGCGCGGTCGCCTCGACGTCGATGCCCCGCCGGCGCAGCTCGTACGTCTGCACGCAGTGGGTGCAGTTCGCCGAGTAGTCCGGGTGGGGCGGGTTGAACTTCGGGTTGACCCGCTTGAGGTCGTGCGCGATCTGCCGCTCGACCTTGCGGGCGGCCCGCTTGGCACCGACCTTGCGGGCCAGCTTGAGCAGCCGTTTGGCCTGCTCCAGGATCTGCTTGAGCACCGTGCGGACCTGCTGCACGATCATCTTGATCAGGCGTTGGCAGATCATCCGGGTGGCGGCGATGAAGCCGGGCACGGTGGTGGTGGAGGCGCCGACGGTGGCGATCGCGGCGGCGAGCGCAATGGTCACCTGGACCAGCAGGATGATCAGTTGGACGATGAAGGCGATCTTCATGGCCAGTGTCATCGCCGCGAAGATCATCAGCACCGCGCCGATGAGCTGCGCGGCGATCGCGTCCTCCAGCAGCCGCAGCTGCGGGCCGTCCTCCCGCCGCCACCACGCCTCGAACGCGTCGACGGTGTCGCCGGTGTTGTACCGGCCGACCGCGTCGGCGGCCCCGTTGGCGCGTTCCGCGGCGGCCTGCAACGTCATCCCGAAGGACAACCACTGCTGTCCGGCGGCGAAGAGCAGCTCCTCGTCGGCCTGCGGCCACTCCAGACCGATCCAGCTCAGCGGCTCGGTCAGCTCGGCCGGAAGTTCGAGACCCACCGGTCAGGCTCCCAACCGGCCGTGCAGCGAGGTGAAGAGCGCGTCCGACTGCTGGTCGACCTCGACCACCTGCTGCGCCCAGTCGGCCAGCCCCTCGGCGGCGGTGATCAGCAGCTGCACGTGCGAGCCGTACGTCTCCAGCGCGTGCGACAGCACCTCGGTGTACGCCGCCCCGAAGACCGTGCCCGGCTCGTCGGCGCCCCACGGGTTCTGCGTGGTCACCGTGGCCTCCAGGGCGCCCAGGCCGGTCTCCAGCTCCACCGCCACCCCGGCGATCTGCTGGGCCGCCCCGGCCAGCACCTCCGGCTCGGTGTGCATCGGCTTCATCATCGCGGCGCCGCCCCGCCCATCCGGTCCAGCCGGTCCGCGATCTGCTGCGCCGCCGCGGTCAGGTCGTCCAGCCGGCGCTGCGCGCCGAAGCCGAGGTCGTTGAGGAGCGGACCGAGCCCCTGCGGCAGCGTCACCGGCTGCGCGGCGAGCTGCTCCTGCAGGGCGGCCTGCAACGCGGCGCGGGCGGTGCCGAACGCCTCGCGGATCGCGGCCGCCAGATCCTCGGCGGGCAGCCGCATGACGCGCGGGTCGAGGTCGAGGGCGGTCAGGTCCCCGGTGCCGTCCAGCTCGACGTGCACCAGGCCGCCCGCCGCGTCACCGGATCCCCGGGCGGCGGTGAAACGGCCCAGCGGGCCGTCCGGTCGGTCGTACTGGTCGGTCACGCGGCCACCCCGTTCCCCGGTCGACTGTGGAGGGACCCGGACCCGCCGCATCCCGCCGGAAGCCTAGCGACCATTGGCGAACGGGGTGGTCCCGCCATCCTCGTCGGCGGTGCGACCTGCGTCGCACACCGCGCTGACCGGCGGGAATTCGGATGCGGGGGACCGTCGAGGCCGCCTAGCGTCGGGTCGCCATGCGTTTCTCACCGGCCGGCGATCCCGGCATCCCCGACGACCGGTCCGCCACCCGCTACCTGCTGTGGCTGGCCGGCCGGCACCCGTTCCTCTTCGGCTCCGGCATCGCGCTGGGCATCGTCTGGATGGTCGCCCAGGCGCTGATGCCGGCCGCGGTGGGCCGGGCGGTCGACGCCGGCCTCGCCCACCGGGACCCGGACGCCCTGCTGACCTGGGGCGCCGTGCTGCTGGGGCTGGGCGTGCTCCAGGCGGTGGCCGGGATCCTGCGGCATCGCTGCGCGGTGCACAACTGGCTGGCCGCCGCGTACCGGACCGTGCAGGTCACCGTCGAGGCCACCAACCGGCTGGGCGCCGCGCTGCCCCGCCGGGTCGTCGCCGGCGAGGTGGTCAGCATCGGTACGGCCGACATCGAGCACATCGGCAGCGCCGTCGACATCACCGCGCGGGGCGCCGGTTCGATCGTCGCCGTCGGCACCGTGGCGCTGATCCTGCTGGACGCCTCGGTGCCGCTCGGGCTGGTGGTGGTGCTCGGCGTGCCGCTGCTGATGGGCCTGGTCGGGCTGCTGATCCGGCCGCTGCACCGGCAGCAGCAGGCGTACCGGGACTCGGAGGGGCGGCTGACCGCCCGGGCCGGTGACATCGTCTCCGGGCTGCGGGTGCTGCGCGGCGTGGGCGGCGAGCCGGTGCTCTCGGCGCGCTACCGGGCGCAGTCCCAGGCGCTGCGCGCCGACGGCCTCCGGGTGGCCCGGGTGGAGTCGCTGCTGGAGGCGGCGCAGGTGCTGCTCCCCGGCGCGTTCGTGGTGCTGGTGACCTGGCTCGGCGCCCGCTTCGCGCTGCGCGGTGAGATCAGCGCCGGCCAGCTCGTCGCCTTCTACGGCTACACCGCCTTCCTGGTCAGCCCGCTGCGCAACCTGACCGAGGCGGCGGACAAGCTGACCCGGGGGCACGTCGCCGCCCGGCGGGTGGTGCGGCTGCTCCGGCTCACTCCGGAGCTGGTCGATCCGGCCCACCCGGCGGCGCTGCCCGCCGGCCCCGGTGAGCTGGTCGACGTGCAGTCCGGGCTGGTGGTGCGACCGGGCCGGTTCACCGCGCTGGCCGCCAGTGCCCCGGAGGACGCGGCTGCGATCGCCGACCGGCTCGGCCGGTACGCCGACGGCGACGTGACGCTGCACGGCGTACCGCTGCGGGACCTGGCGGTGGCGACGGTGCGCGAGCGGATCCTGGTGGCCGACAACGACGCGCACCTCTTCACCGGCCCGATCCGGTCGGAGCTGGATCCGCACGACGCGGCCGACCGGGCGGCGGTCGAGGCGGCGCTGGTCGCGGCGAGCGCGACGGACATCGTCGAGGCCCTGCCCGACGGGCTGGACGGCCGGGTGGCCGAGCGGGGACGGGAGTTCTCCGGCGGGCAGCGGCAGCGGCTGCGGCTGGCGCGCGCGTTGGTCGCCGACCCGGAGACGCTGGTGCTGGTGGAGCCGACCAGCGCGGTGGACGCGCACACCGAGGCGCGGATCGCCGAGCGGCTCGGCGCGGCCCGGCGCGGCCGGACCACGCTGGTCTGCACCACCAGCCCGCTGGTGCTGGGCCGGGCCGAGCACGTGGTCTTCGTGGAGGACGGCAAGGTGGTGGCCGAGGGCCGGCACGACGAACTGCTCGCGGCCGAGCCGCGGTACGCGGCCACGGTCAGCCGGGAGGAGGAGCGATGAGCAACGCGCTGCCCGTCGCCGACGCCGACCAGGTCCGTCGGTACGCGCGCACGCTGGTCCGCCGGCACCCGCGCGGCCTGGCCGGGGCGCTCGGCCTGCACGCCCTCGCCGCGGCGGCCGGCCTGGTGGCGCCCCGGCTGCTGGGCGACCTGGTGGAGGGCATCTCACGCGGCGTGTCGGCGGTCACCGTCGACCGGGTCGCGCTGGCCATCGCGGCTTTCGTGGTCGTCCAGTCGGTGCTGGTGCGGTTCGCGCACCTCGCCTCGGCCCGGCTCGGCGAGCGGGTCCTGGCCGAGCTGCGGGAGGACTTCGTGGACCGGGTGCTGGCCCTGCCGCTGTCCACGGTGGAGCGGGCCGGCACCGGTGACCTGCTCACCCGGACCTCGCGGGACGTCTCGGCGTTGTCCCGGACGCTCCGGTTCGCGGTGCCGGAGACGCTGATCGCGGTGGTGACGGTCGTGCTGGTCCTCGGCGCGCTGCTGCTGACCGGCCCGCTGCTGGCGCTGCCCTGCCTGCTCGCGGTCCCGGTGCTGTGGGCCGGCACCCGCTGGTACCTGCGCCGGGCGCCGGCGGGTTACCTGCGGGAGAACGCCGCCTACTCGGACATCACCGACGGGATCAGCGAGACGGTGGAGGGGGCGCGGACCACGGAGGCGCTGCGCCAGCAGGCCCGCCGCCGGGCCCGTAGCGACGCCGACATCCGCCGGTCGTACGCGGCCGAGCGCTACACCCTCAACCTGCGTACGGTCTTCTTCCCGGTCGCCGAGATCGGGTACGTGGTGCCGGTGGTCGCCACCCTGGTGATCGGCGGCTGGTTCCACCTGAGGGGCTGGGCCAGCCTGGGTCAGGTCACCGCGGCCACCCTCTACGTGCAGCAGCTGGTCGACCCGATCGACCGGCTGCTCTCCTGGCTGGACGAGCTGCAGGTCGGTGGCGCCTCGATGGCCCGCCTGCTCGGGGTGGCCGTCGACGGCCCGTCGGCGCCGGCCACGACTGCCGGGTCCGCTCCGCCGGGCGGGGAGCGCCGGCTGGCCGCCCGGGACGTCCGGTACGCCTACCGGGAGGGTCACGACGTGCTGCACGGGGTGACCCTGGTGCCGCGGCCGGGGGAGAAGCTGGCCATGGTGGGCCCGTCCGGCGCGGGGAAGTCCACGTTGGGGCGGCTGCTGGCCGGGGTGCACGCACCCCGCTCCGGTTCGGTGACGGTGGACGCCGGCCCCTGGCCGAGCTGCCCCTGGCGGAGCTGCGCACCCACGTTGCCCTGGTCAGCCAGGAGCATCACGTCTTCATCGGCACCCTGGCGGTGAACGTGGCGATGGTCCGGCCGGAGGCGGGCGACGCCGAGGTCCGGGCGGCGCTGGCGGCCGTCGACGCGCTGGGCTGGGCGGAGGCGCTGCCGGAGGGGCTGGCGACGCCGGTCGGCTCGGGCGGGCATCCGCTCTCCCCGGCGAAGGCGCAGCAGCTCGCGCTGGCCCGGCTGGTCCTCGCCGACCCGCACACCCTGGTGCTGGACGAGGCGACCTCGCTGATCGACCCGCACGCCGCCCGGGAGTTGGAACGTTCGCTCGCCGCCGTGCTCGACGGTCGGACGGTGATCGCGATCGCGCACCGGCTCTTCTCCGCGCACGACGCGGACCGGGTGGCGGTGGTCGAGGACGGCCGGATCACCGAGCTGGGCTCGCACGACGAGCTGGTCGCGGCGGACGGCTCGTACGCGGCCCTGTGGCGGTCCTGGCACGGCTGACGGAGGCGACCGGTCCCCGCCGGGGTGGCGGGGGCCGGTCGGTGACGGTGCTCCGGGTGGCCTGCCGCGCCCCGGCGTCAGCTGCGGCGCAGGATGCGGTACGTCGCGATGCCGCCGGTGCCGAGGGCGGCGAGGAAGACCAGCCAGACGACGGTGGTGCTGACCTCGGCGGCGCGGCCGCCGCTGCCGACGTTGGCGGCTGCCGCGGCGACCAGCGAGTCGCTCTGCGCCGGGGGCAGCGCGGCGGGCGGCAGCTGCTGCCAGCGGACCAGCCCGGTGCTCTCCAGCATCGCCATGTGGTCGGAGACGAACTTGTTGGCCTCGTCGGCGAGCTTGCGGACGGTGGCGTCCCGGGTGCTGGCCCGGACCGCCCCGATCACCGGGAAGATCTTGCCGTGGGCGACCCGGAGCCGGGTGACGAAGATCTGGTCGAAGCGGGCGCCGGTCGCGTTCTGCATCTCGCCCAGCCACCCCTTCTGCTCGGTGGTCGGGTCGGTCGGCAGGGTGGCGCCCAGCTTGTTGGCGGCGTTCACCACGAGCTGGTCGAGGACGCCGTGCTGCCGGGAGATCTCCGCCCCGATCTCGCGTACCCGGGGCGACTGGCCCTTCTCGGCGGCCATCTGCCCGGCCGGCATCTCCCAGAGCCCGGCCAGCCGTACGCCGTTGAGCAGGGTCATGTCGGCGGCGTTCAGCTGCGCGCCGGGCGCGGCCACGGCCACCCCGGGGAGGACGCCGAGCCCCGCGACGAGCGTGATGAGCAGCAGCGCCACCCGGCGGGTCCGGTGCGCTGGCCGGCGGCGTGCGGATTGCAGCGGTGCCATTGTTGCGGTGCCTCCTCGTCCGGACCGAACGCGGGTGTCGCGGGCGTCCGCACCCCGTCGGCCGCCCGTCCGCACACTGGTACGGATCACCGGCGCGATCAGTTCACCGGCCGGGCCGTGGCCCGCCCCGTCAGACCTCCAGCGGGTCCGCGAGCAGCCGCTCGAAGGCCAGTTCGGCCGCCCCGACCAGGGCGGCGTCCCGCCCCAGTTGCGGGGTGCGGAGCCGGACGTGCTCCAGGCACGCCGAGAGGCCCACCGAGTTGAGCCGGCTGCGCACCTGCGCCGCCGCCGCGAGGTAGAGGTCCCGCATGGTTCCCCCGAAGATCACCATCTCCGGATTGAAGATGTTGACCAGGTTCCCCACGCCGAAGCCCAGCCAGTCGCCGACCTGCCGTACCGCCGCCTGGGCCCGGGCGTCCCCCCGGTCGGCGGCGTCGATGACCGCGAGCACCGCCTCCCGGCCGGAGGCCGCCGGGCGACCGGCGGCGTGCAGGAGCGCGTACTCGCCGATCTCGGTCTCCCAGCAGCCGCGCGACCCGCACTCGCAGCGGGACCCGTTCCGGTTGACCACCATGTGGCCCACCTCGCCGCCGTAGCCGCCGTGCCCGGTCAGCCGGCGGCCGCCGGCGATGATGCCGGCGCCCACGCCGACGTCCCCGTACAGGTAGATGACGTTGTCGCGCCCGGCCGCGGCGCCGCGGGCGTGTTCGGCGAAGGCGCAGACGTCGGCCACGTTGGCCACCACGACGGGCGTCTCCGCGTCGAGTTCGGCGGCCAGGGTGGCGCCGATCGGCTCGTTGACCCAGCCGGTGTGCGGGCTGAGCCGGACCAGGCCGTCGTCGCGGCGCACCATGCCGCAGACCGCGATCCCGGCCCCGACGCAGATCGTCCCCGGCGGCACCGCCGGTTGCATCTCCTTGAGCGCCCCGGCCAGCAGCGGCGCGGTCTCCGCCGCGACCAGACCGCGCGGCCGGCTCAGCTCCCGCCGATCGAGTACGACGCCACCGAGCCCGACCCGGGCGGCCTGCAACCGGTCCACCTCGATGCTGAACGCCCACGCGTGGACCCGGGCGGACTCGGGCCGGACGACCAGCGAGGGGCGCCCGGCCCGCCCCCGCTGCTTCGGGGTCGCCTCGCTGACCAGTCCGGCGTTGGCCAGGTCCGCGGTCAGCGCGCCGATGGTGCTGCGGTTGAGCCCGAGGGCGGAGGTGAGTTCGGCCCGGGACATCGCCCCGTGGACGTGGACGTGGCGCAGCAGCGCGCCGAGATTCTGCCGGCGAATCTCCTCCTGGCTCGGACCCGCGCGCATCGCCGGCCTCAGCGGTTTCCGGTCGCGAGGGCGCGGCGCCGGGACAGCGCGTCGACCCCGGCGGCGAGCAGCAGCACCAGCCCGGTGAACAGGTACTTCACCCCGGAGCTCGCATCCATCAGGCCCATGCCGTTGTCGATGACCGCGACCACCGCGCCGCCGAGCACCGCGTCGACCACCCGGCCCTTGCCGCCGAAGAGGCTGGTGCCGCCGATCACCGCCGCGCCGACCGCGTAGAGCAGCACGTCGCTGCCGCCGGTCCGGGCGTCCACCGAGCTGAACCGGCTGGCCGCCACGATGCCGCCGACCGCCGCCATCGAGGAGCAGACCACGAAGACGGAGATCCGGATCCGGTCGACGCTGATGCCGGCCCGGTGGGCGGCCTCCCGGTTCCCGCCCACCGCGTAGATGTGCCGCCCGTACGCGGTGCGGGACAGCACGAAGCTCAGCGCGACGAGCAGTACCCCGACCAGGGGCACGACGACCGGCATGCCGCGGTTCGAGCTGATCAGGCTGTTCAGGCTGCGTTCCATGTTGAGCACGTACACGGCGACGCCGACGACGGCGGCGAGGCTGCCGATCCGGAGCAGCACCATCGACATCGGATCGGTCGCCAGGTCCCGGGCCCGGCGGTTGCGGTACCGGAGCAACTGGGTGGCGGCGTACCCGCCGACGGCGGCCGCGGCGAGCAGCCAGCCGACCACCGGCGGCAGGTTCCGGTTCTCGATGGCGACGATGGGGGCGGCCTGGACCGAGACGTTGGTGCCGCCCTTGATCAGCATCAGCATGATGCCCTGGAAGGCGAGGAACGCGGCGAGCGTGACCACGAAGGACGGAATGCCGACCTTCGCCACCAGGAAGCCGAGCACCAGGCCGATGGCCGCGCCGGTGGCGAGGGCGGCGAGGGTGGCCACGTACCACGGGTACCCCTGCAGGGTCAGCAGGTTGGCCAGCACGGCCGCGCAGACCCCGCTCGCGAAGCCGGCGGACAGGTCGATCTCGCCCACCAGCAGGACGAACACCAGCCCCATCGCGATCAGGACGACGGCCGCCCCCTGGGTGAACAGGTTCGCGAAGTTGCCGGCGGTGAGGAAGTTGGGCCGCAGGACCGAGAAGAACACGCAGAGCACGACCAGACCGAGGATCGCCGGCAGGGCGCCCATCTCACCGCCCCGCAGGCGGGCGAGGTAGCCGCGTACGTGGGCGCCGAGACCGGTCCGCGGGGCGGCCGTCTCCGGCTGGGGGTGGGCCAGGTCGGCTTGGGTGATCATTTCTCGGCTCCCGTCGTCCCGGTGCCCCGGTAACCGTTGGCGTTCCTGCCGGCCGTGCCGAGCGAGCCACTGCGCCCCGAGGTGATCAGCTCGACCACCTGGGCGTGCGTGACGTCGGTGGTCCGGACCTGGGCGACCATCTGACCGAGGTAGAGGGTCGCGATCCGGTCGGAGACGGCGAAGACGTCGTTCATGTTGTGCGAGATGAGGACGACGGCCAGCCCGTTGTCGGCGAGCCGCCGGACCAGTTCGAGGACCTGGGCGGTCTGCGCCAGGCCGAGGGCCGCCATCGGTTCGTCGAGGATGACCAGCCGGCTGTTCCAGAGCACCGCCTTGGCGATCGCCACCGTCTGGCGTTGGCCGCCCGAGAGGCTGGACACGTGCTGGCGCAGTGAACTGATCGTGCGGATGGAGAGCCCGGCGAGCGTCTTGGCGGCCAGTTCCTCCATGGCCGGCTCGTCGAGGACGAGGCCGGAGCGCCGTTCCCGGCCGAGGAACATGTTCTGCACGATGTCGAGGTTGTCGCAGAGCGCGAGATCCTGGTACACCACGTCGATGCCGAGCCCGGCGGCGTCCCGGGGACCGTTGACGGTCACCGGCCGTCCCTCGAAGAAGAACTCGCCGGCGTCGGTGCCGTAGATGCCGCTGATGCACTTGACCAGCGTCGACTTTCCGGCTCCGTTGTCGCCGACGAGCGCGGTCACCTGGCCCGGATACACCGAGAAGGCGACGTCGCGGAGCACCTGCACGGGGCCGAAGCTCTTGTCGACGCCACGCAGTTCCAACAGGGGTGTCTCGGACACGGGGTGTCTGCCGGAGTGGACGGCCGACCAGGTCCGGGCGGTCGCCGCGCCCGTGCTGCTCGTGCTGGGCGATTCGGACATCGTCCGGCCCGAGCATGCGGTGGAGATGTTCAAGCTGCTCGGCGGCGGGGTGCCGGGCGACCTGACCGGGCTGCCGCGGTGCCGGCTGGCGATCCTGCCGGGCACCACGCACACCTCGATCCCGCAGCGGGCCGAGTGGCTGGCGCCGATGGTCGACGAGTTCCTGGACGCCTAGGGGATCGGCCGACGCCGCCGACGGACCGGTCGCTTCGCAGGTCGGAGGGCAGCAGCGACGCCCGGACTCACACCGTCCGGGGCGTCGCTCCACCTCACGGTTTCAGGAGTTTCCGCCGGCGCTGCGGCAGCGCTCGACCTCCGACCACACGGCGGACATCCCGGCGAGCCAGCGGTCGAACAGGGGGAGCCGCCAGTGCCGGCCGGCTACCGCGACTGGCCGGTCGGCGTCGTGGCGAGTCCGGTGCAGGCGCGCAGGTTCGCGTACTCGTGGGAGATCCGGGCCGCCTCCTCCCCGTCGGCGAGCCGGGGCTGGCCGGTACGCCGAGAGATCAGCGCCGGGACGAACTCGGTCTTCACGATCGCCGACCCGTGCAGGGTCACCCGCAGCACCCCCGTGTCGTTGCTGTAGGCGTCGTCCCGCCACCACAGGAAGTTGCCCAGTCCGTACTGGACGAAGGTCCTGCCCAGCCAGCCGTCGCCGAGCAGCAGATGGGCGTGGGTGCCGACAACGAGGTGGGCGCCGGCCTCGGCCATCGCGCCGGCGAACTCGCGCGCCTCGGCTGATGGGCACGATTCGCCCTCCACGCCCCAGTGGACGTAGACGACGATCACGTCGGCCCGCTGCCGGGCGGCCCGCACCGCCGCGACAGCGCGGCTCAGGTCCCGCGTCATCGCGATGCCGGCCTCGGTGTCCGTGGCCTTCCACGACGACCACAGCTCGGCGACCTGGCTGAAGGCGAGGAACGCCACGGTCGTACCGCGTATCTCGGTGATCCACGGCGCGTACGCCGCCGCCGCGTCGGCGCCCGCCCCGACGGCCGGGACCCCACTGGCCCTGGCCGCGTCCAGGGTGTCGCTCAGCCCCACCCGCCCGTAGTCCAGCGTGTGATTGTTCGCGATCGACACGACGTCGATGCCGGCCGCCTTCACCGCTCCGTACGTGCTCGCCGGCGCCCGGAAGTGGAACTCCTTCGGCTCCGGGGTGCCCCGCGTGGTCACCGCGGTCTCCAGGTTGACCATCGTGAGGTCCGCGCTGGACAGGGTGGCGGAGATCGACCCGAAAGCGGTTGCCGGGTTGCTCAGCAGCCCGGCCGTACGGTCGGCGAAATGCACGTCGCCCGCGAAGGCCAACGTGATCTCGGCGGGTCCAGCCTGCGACGGGGATGCCGCCACGGAGGCGGATCGGGCGGGCCCACCCGCCGGCCGGGTCGGTGCCGCGTCGCACGCGGCCAGGGTCAGGGTCGCCACCACCGCGACGAGGGATCGTGCCCATTTCACTCGCCGCATCGTACGGCGGAAGCCCCTGACGCTCGGCCCACTTGGGCAGAACTGGTCGAGCGGACCTGACGGGCATGACGGGCGCGCTGGGGCCCCGTAGATCGACGCCAACCGCGGTCGGCGCTGCGGAGGACCGCCGGTGCCGATCGGGTCAACCGTTGACATGCCGTCACCACGACCTGCACGGAGTGCGTTCGCGTGATCGCATCGCTACCATGGGTCAGCGTTCTCGGTGGAAGGAGGTCGTCTCCGCGTGCGATGTCCCGCCAGGCCACCCGCTCCCGCGGCCGCGCCGGGGCGATCTGCGCCGCCTCCGTCCGACGGACTGGCCCGGTTCGTCCGGCGGGTCGTCCTGATCGCGGCCGCCGTGGGCGCCGGCTTCCTGGTGGCTGCGCTGTTCGACGGGCCGGCCGTCGCGAGCGCGGCTGACCGCACCGGTTCCGGTGAGCACCACCAGCACATCCGCGTCGCGCTCGACTCGAGCGGATCGCTCGCTCGCCAAGAACGTCCGGCCGGCGGGATCACCCGGCGGGGGGCGGCGCGGCCCGGCCCGTGACCCTGCTGCGCGCTGTCGTCGGTGGCCTGGCCGCCGCACCTGACCGGACACACCCGACCCGGACACCGTCGTCTGGGGACGCGTCGTCCGTGGTCGCGCCCCGGACCCGGACCCCGCTCTCATTCGGTGTAGACGGTGGCAGGCCGGCCGGCCGGCCTGCCGAACGCCGTGCGGATCGGCGTCAGAATTCCGCCGGCGGCCTCGGGCGGCGGTCCGCCGATCGTCAGGGGCCGCGAGTTCCCGCCAGGTCGCCGACACCGCTGGCGGGGCCGAGCGTGGCCCGACCGGCTGTGGTGGCGCTGGTTGTCGCCCCGCTTCCGCACGTCGTGCGTGCCGTGGACACCGTGCCGATTCCGTCCCTCGTCACGACGCTCATCCGGGCCGCCGGAGCCGTTCTCTCGCCCGTCCTCGGCCTGGTCAGCGGTCCGGCAGTCCCGCCCTCGCCCGGCCCGACCGCTCCGCCCCCGGCGCCGGCGGCCGAGTCGGGCTCCGGTAGGGCGAGCGGCCCGACAGCCCGTCCGCTCACCGCCTCGGAGCCGCCCCGGGGCCCGAGGCCCGCGCCCGCGCTTGCGAGGGCTGCGCCGACCATGGCGAAACCGCCGTCGGCGTCCGTCGTCGGACCGGTGGGTCCGGCCGCGCCGATCGGGCGGGGCGCCGCGCGGCCGTGCCCGGAGTCGGCGTCGTCCGGACAACCCGGCCGGCCCGTCCCACCCGCCGACAAGGCTGCCGTGGGTGTCCAGGACGGACCGGGGCCCGGGCCAGGACTGCTCCGCGCGCCCGGCTGGCCGTCGCGGTGCCGGCCCGGCCAGTTCCAGGACCTGGTGCCGGTCCTCGTCGGGGGACGATCTCCCTCAGCGGTCGCCCGTCCCGGCTGAGCCGGACGACCCGCCCGCGGTCGCCGGCCCGAAGGCCGTGCCGGCCCCGCTGGCGTGGTCCAACGGCGCCCGCGCCCCGTCCACCGCGGCGGTGCGGCGGGACGAGGGCTGCCCGTCTGTCGCGCCCGATCCGGCCGTGCCGCCCCGTCGAGAGTTGCGGGGCCGATGGCCGTCGTGACGCGTACCCGAGATCGGAGAAACGTGGTGATCCACGTTGTCGTGGCCGAGGACATGGGTCTGCTGCGCGGTGCGCTCTGCGCCGCGCTGTCGAGTGAGGAGGACATGAATGTGGTCGCCGACGTGGAGGGTGCCGGTGAGCTGTTGACGGTGGTCCGGCGCTGCCGGCCGGACGTGGTGGTGCTGGCTCTGGCGCCGGAGCTGCCGGACCCGGTCGAAGTGCTGGCCAGGATCGGCGCCGAGGCGCCGGGCAGCGCCGTGCTGGCGATGAGTCACCGGTGGAGTCCCGCCCTGGCCGAGGCGGCGCTGGCGGCCGGGGCGCGGGGTCTCCTCGGCAAGGACGGATCGCTGCCGGACCTGGTCCGGGCGATCCGCGCACTCGCCGCGGGGGAGCGGGCCATCGACCCGGCCGCCGCGGTGGCGGTGCTCTGCCCCCCGGAGACTCCGCTGACCCTACGGGAGCTGGACGTGCTGCGGGTGGCTGCCGAGGGCCTTCCGGTGAAGGAGATGGCCCGTCGGCTCTATCTGGCGCATGGGACGGTGCGCAACCACCTGTCGGCGATTCTGCGCAAGACGGGGGCCCGCAACCGGATGGAGGCGGTGTGGCGCGCGCGGCGTGACGGCTGGTTCTAGTGGTCGGTGGGCGGGTCCGCCGGCCATGTCCCGGGCCCGCCCCGTAGCCGTGCAGGACCCCAAGGTGCGTGTTTGAATGCTGACGTTGAGTGATCGATGCTGAAGATGCGCAGGAAGGTCCACCGTGATCCGTACCCTGCTCGCCCTGGAGGGTGCCCTGGTTCGGGGCGCGCTGTCCTGCGTCCTCGCCGCGGAGGAGGACATCAGCGTGGTCGCGGAGGTGGATCGCGGCGACGCGGTCCGCCCGGCGGTACAGGCACAACGCCCTGACGTGGTGGTGGCCGATCTGGACCTCATCGCCGAGGACGTGCCCGGCCCGGTCGGCCCGTGTCCCCTCCTGGTGCTCGCCCACCCCCGCAGGGCGCGGGGGCTGCGCGGCATGCTGTCCGCGACGCGGATGGTCGGCATCCTCGGCAGCGACGTGGGCCCGCAGCGGGTGGTGGAGGGGATCCGGCGGTTGTTCCGCCGCGAGCCCGTGCTCGACGCGGACCTCGTCGTCGCCGCGCTGCGCCCGGACGGGCCGCTGACCAGCCGCGAGATCGAGGTCCTCAGGTTGACCGCGGCGGGGGCGCCGGTGGCGGAGGTCGCCGCGTCGCTGGGGCTCGCCCGCGGCACCGTCCGCAACCACCTCGCTCGGATCGCCCGTAAGGCGGGCGCGCGTACCCGGGTGGAAGCCGTGCGTGTCGCCCGGGAGGCGGGCTGGATCTGAGCACCCGGCGGCGGTGGCTCACACCCGCCCGGCGGGCGCCGCGCCGGGCGGCACCGGGACGTCGTCCCAACAACCGACGAGTAGTCGGTAGGTCGCCGAGCGGGCCAGTAGTTGCTCGTGCGTACCGACGACCGGCTTGTCGCCGTCGAGCACCAGCACCCGACGGGCCCGGATCGCGGAGCTGATCCGGTGCGCGATTACCACCAGGGTGCCTGCCCGCTGCGCGAAGGCGCCCTCGACCGTCGACTCCAACGCCGGGTCCAGGTGGCAGGTCGCCTCGTCGAGGATGGTCAGTGGGGCGGCCGTCAGCCAGGCCCGGACGGCGGCGATGAGCTGCCGTTCGCCGGCGGAGAGCAGGGCGGGCGCGACGGGCGCGGCCAGCCCGCCCAGGCGGGTGGCGAGCGCGCGGGCGCCGAGCGCGTCGAGGCCGGCCTCCAGGGCGGCGTCGTCGGCGTCGGGCCGCAGGTAGCGGAGGTTGTCGGCGAGCGAGCCGGTGAAGACGTACGCCTCCTGCGGCACCAGCACCCGCATCCGGGCGAGCACCTCCGGTTCGGCGCCGGCGACCGCCGCGCCGGCCAGGTGGACGGTGCCGGCCTGCGGGGGCACCAGTCCGGCCATCAGCGCGGCCAGGGTGGACTTGCCCGCGCCGCTCGGCCCGACCACGGCGAGGTGGTCACCGTCGGCCAGGGTCAGCGAGAAGTCCTCCAGTACCGGCTGGGCGAGCAGGCCGTAGCGGAAGGTCAGTCCGCGGATCCGCACCGCGGGCACCGGACCGGCCGGTCCCGTCGACCGGCCGGGGCTCGGTGCCCGGACGGCCGGGGCCGGCGGGCGGTGGTCGTCGGGCGTCGGGCAGGTGCGCAGGATGTTCTCCAGGGTGACCGCGTACCGCAGGCCGCCACCGCCGACGCCCTGCACCAGGGTGTGCAGGGCGGGTTGCAACCCGGTGGCGACGTAGATGAGCGCGCCGAGCACGGCGCCGGCGCTCAGGCCGCGCTCGACCAGCCACGGCGCGGCCAGGAGCAGCACCACCAGCGGCAGCCAGCCGCCGATGCCCAGGCTGAGACTGCGTACCGCGGCCATCCGGGCCACGGTCCGTTCGGCGTGGGCCTGTGCCGACACCCGTACCTCCACGTCGGCCACGACGCGAGCCTGCGCCCCGCAGGCGAGCACGTCCCGGTGCCCGGTCAGGGCGGCCGCGGCCGACTGGCCGAGCTGTTCACCGGCTCGGACGTACGCGCGCTGGTGCCCGACCATCGCCGGCAGCGCGGTGACGAACACGGCCAGACCGACGACCAGCGGCGCGGCGGCCAGCGCCGCCACCACCGGGGCCAGGGCGAACAGGCCGAGCAGGGCCGCGCCGGCGGCGAACAGGAAGCCGCGGGTCACCATCAGCAGGCCACCGAAGGTGTCCCGGACGATCTCCACCTGGTGGGTCAGCCGGGCCAGCGCCGCGCTGTCCGGACGACCGCCGGCCCGGGTGGCCTCGCGGAGCGCGGCGTGGACCACCCGCCCGGCCAGCTCGTCGCGGAACGGCTCGACCACGGCGCCGAGGCTCCGGTACGCCCGACCCGTGGCGGCCGCGCCGACGAGTACGGCCACGGCGAGGGCACCCAACCAGGCCAGGCCGGTGAGGAGGCGTCCGGCCAGGAAACCCTCGTCGACGGCGCGGGCGACCAGATAGCCGGACAGCAGCGCGGGCAGCGCCTCCACCAGTGACCAGCCGCAGAGCCGGGTGAGGTCCCGTCCTCGGGCACGCAGCGCCCGCCAGGTCACCCGGCGTACGCCGCTCACGAGCCGTCACCGGCCGGCAGGAAGACCGCCCGGTAGGCCGGGTCCACCCAGAGCCGCCGGTGCGGAGCCAGGCCGCGCAGCCGGCCGCCGTCGAGCCAGGCGACGAGGTCGGCCGCTTCGGCGGTCGCGGCCCGATGGGTGACCACCAGGCGGGTACGCTCGCCGGCTCGCCCGGCCACCGCCTGCGCGATCCGGTGTTCGGTCGCGGTGTCCAGGCTGGACGTGGCGTCGTCCAGGATGAGCAGGCGCTCCGCGGCGAGGGCGCGGGCCAGTCCGAGTCGCTGGGCCTCACCGCCGGAGAGCGGCGTGTCCTCCAGCGGGGTGCGGAAGCCGTCGGCAGTCGGGCGACGACGTCGGCGACCGCCGCCGTACGGGCCGCGCTCAGGACCGGTGGCGTGGCCGGGCTGCCGTCGGCCGGCGGTGACGCCGAGCCGGCCGGCAGCGCCAGCCCGATCGCGTCGTGGACCGTCGCACCGATCAGCACCGGCCGGCCGAAGGCGTAGCCCACCGCCCGGCGCAGTGCCGCCCGGTCCAGCTCGCGCAGCGGCACCCCGTCCAGCCGCACCTCACCGACGTCCGGGTCGTGCAGCCGTCCCGCCACCGCGGCGAGCGTGGACTTGCCCGCGCCCGACGTCCCGACGACGGCGACGGTCGCGCCGGCCGGGACATCCAGGTCGACGCCCGCCAGGATCGGCCGGCCGTCATCGCCGTGCACGCTCACCCCGCGCAGCCGGAGCCCGCCGCGGCCCGGCGGAAGCGTCCGGTCGCCGTCGGCCACGACGGGTCGGGCCAGCAGTTCGGCGACCCGGTCTGCGCCCGCCCGGCTGCGGACCAGATGGTTCAGCGTGGCGAGCACCCCGCCCAGTCCGGCGCCCATGGCCGCGTACCGGACCGCGGAGACCAGCTGCCCCGGGGTGAGCCAGCCGGCGGTCAGGGCGTACCCGCCGACCGCGATCACGGTGAGCTGCAACAGCGGCGCCACCGCCGAGGTACGCGCGCTGGCCCGGGCCAGCAGCTCCCAGCCGCGGCGGCCGTGCCGGCCGAGCTCCGGCAGGGCGGCCAGCACCCGGTCCTCCTCGCGGCGGGTGGTCGCCGCGGCGGCGATGGTCCGGGCCCCGGTCAGCGACTCCAGCAGTCGGCCGGCGATCGCGCCCAGGGCCTGTTGGTATCCGGCGGTGGCGGCCGAGGCGTCGGTGACGAAGGCGCGCATCAGCACGGCGAGCAGGCCGAGACCGGCGAGCAGGGTGGCGCCCAGCACCGGCTCCAGGACGGTGAGCGCGACGACGCTGCCGAGCGGCGGCAGCACCGTCACCACCGCCAGCACCACCGAGTTGCCGGCCTGTCCCGCGTCGGCTGCCTGGCCGACCAGCCGGCCGACGAGATCACCCACCGGGTGACGGCGGGTGGCGCGCACGTCCAGCGCGAACAGGTGCCGGAGCAGGTGCCGGCGGAGCCGGGCGGTGGCCCGCGCGGCACCGTATCCGCCGGCCAGGTCGCTGAGGGTGTCGGTGCAGACGAGGACGACGACCAGGCCGCAGGCCGACACCGCCCACCAGCGGGAGTCGCCGGCAAGGGCGGCGTCGACGGCGCGGCCGAGGGCCGCGGGTAGCAGCAGTTCGGCGGCCGCGCCGGTCAGCGCGACCGCCGCGAGCACGGCCGTCCAGCCGCCGCCCTCCCGGACCGTCCGCCGGAGCAACCCGTCTCCCGCGGCCAACGTCTGCATCGGTCCTCCCGGTGTGGCGGCGGTTGCCCCGGGTGGGCACGTCTACCCACCCAGGGCCCCGCGTGGTGCCCGCGATCAGTTGCAGGTCGTGACGGAGAGCGAGCTGTCGCCGCAGAGCAGCAGGCTCGCCCGGCTACCGCCACCCGTACGGTCGGCCGGAGCCATCTCCAGGCCCTGAAGGTCCAGAAGCGCCATGTCGTGTCACCCCCTTTCCGCTGGTCGGTCGATCCGGTCGCCCCCGCTGCCGCGGGGGAGTCTCTGCGCGCCCGGCAACGGCGCGAGGAAGGGCAGCACCGGCGGCTGGTCGTGCTGCGCGCAGGCCAGCGCGTACAGCACTCCGGCGGTGCCGGTGCCGAGGTCCATGGACAGCCGCAGCAGCTGCTCGCCGGGGAAGGCAACCCCGTCCCGGTACGGCAGAGCGTGCCAGGCCAGTCGTTCCCGCTGCGCGGCGAGCTCCCGCCGCTGGTCGGCGTCGTCCGCCGAGGCGGCGAGGTACGCGATGATGCCGGCCCGCCCGGCGAACAGCCCGGCCTGCGCGTAGAACGGTGACCGCGCCGCGCGGCGAATCCCGGCGCTCGCCTCGGTGAACCGTTCCTCGGCGCGGTGGCGCAGGTACTGGTCGAGGACCAGCCCGATGCCGACGCTGCCGTGCGCCAGGTACGGCATGGTCCGCCAGCCCTCGTTGACCTCAAGCGCGCCGTCGGGGCGTACCACGCACCGGCGCAGGTCCTGGCGCAGCGCCGTGGCGGCGTGCTCCAGCAGCGTCTCGTCGCCGCTCAGCTCGTGCAGCCGCAGCAGCATCAGCGCCGCGCCGGTCCGGCCGCGCAGCAGCCCGGCGTACGGGTGCCGCCCGCCGCTGACGTCGGGGCCCGGGTCGTCGGCGAGCCGGTCGACGACCTGCTCGGCGGCCCGCCACGCGGCGTCGCGCAGCGACGTCTCCCCGGTGCGCCCGGCCAGCTCGGCCAGGTTGAGGGCGATCCCGGACAGGCCGCTCGCCAGGCTGTGGTCCAGCCCGTCCCAGGGCTGCCGGAGGCAGATGTCGAGCACGTCCAGCGCGTCCTGTCGGCGCCCGAGGTGTTCCAGCGCGTACGCGACACCGTGCAGCCCGTCGTAGAAGCCGCAGCGGGTCCCGGACGGGGGCGAGCTCGCCCGCCGCACCAGCCAGTCCTCGTGTTCCGGCCAGCGCCCGGCGCCACTGGCGGCCAGTGCGTACAGGACCCCGGCGGCTCCGTGGCCGAGGTTGAGGCCGCCGCTGCGGAACTGCTCGATGTCGCCGGGGAAGAGCCGGTCGTCCCGCTGGGGTGTGGCGCTGGCCAGGATCGCCGTGGTCAACCGCTGCCGCACCGCCGGCCAGTCGCCCGGATCGAGCGCCGGCTGCGGGTCGTGCGCGCCACCGCGGGTGGAGCCGGTGATCTCCTCGACGGCCGGGTCCAGGAAGGACCGGGGCACCGGGAGGTTGGCGGTGACGATGTCGGCCAGGTGCGCCGCCTTCGCCGGGGCGAGCCGGACGAGCTGGGTCAGCGGCAGGAACAGCGCCAGCCGCAGGCAGGCCAGGGCGTACCGGTCCACCGCCGGCCCGGTCCGGTCCCGCGGGGCCGCGAAGCCCTGGTTGCGCAGGCCGGGCCGGCGGTGTCCGGCGATGGGCGCGGCGACCTCGAAGTCGACCAGGGCGACCCGGTCGTCGGGGCGGACCATGATGTTGAACAGGTGCAGGTCGCCGTAGACCAGGCCCCGGTCGTGGATCGCCGCGATCAGCGACTCGACCTGTTCGTGGATGTGCCGGGCCCATCGGACGTACGCCGCCCGGTCCTCGTCGGTCGCGTCGGCGTCGATCAGTGGGTACCGGTCGACCAGCACCTTGTTGAGCGGGCGGCCCTCGATGAACTCCAGCGCCAGGAACCGGTGCTCGCCGAGGGTGAACTCGTCGTGCACCCGCGGCACCTGCGGCAGGTCGGCGAGCTGGCGCAGGGCGGCCGCCTCCCGGGCCAGCCGGGCGACGGCGTCGGTGGCGTCGGCGTCCAGGCCGGTGTGCGGCCGGGCCTCCTTCAGCACCACCTCCGTGTCGGTACGCAGGTCGCGGCCCACGTACAGCCCGCCGCCGTTGGAGAAGTGGATCACCCGCTCGATCCGGTAGGGCACCTCGTCGGTGCTGGTCGCGCTCCGGGCGGCCAGGTGCGGGCCGAGGAAGTCGGGCAGGGTGATCCAGTCCGGCACGTGGAAGACCGGGTCCCGGCGGTCGGGCACCAGCGCCCCGGAGCCGTCCTCGATGGCCGGTACCACCTGGCCGTCGGGGGAGTGGCAGTAGCGGGCGGCGAAGCCGCCGTAGCGCACGTACACCGGGCCGGCGCCGTAGCGCAGGTCGCTGAGGATGTACGGCCCGGACTCGCCGGCGAGCAGTTCGTCGAGTTCCTTGCAGGCCAGCTCCAGCTCCGCGTCGTCGCGGGGGTAAACCGTGATGAACTTGCCGCTGGCGGCGCGGGCGGCGTACTTGGAGTTGCGCAGCAGCAGCGTGCGGGGGCCGCGCAGGAACTTGAAGGACAGGCCACGGGGGACGCAGTACGCCCAGACGGCGTCCAGCACCCGCTCGGCGTTCGCCAGGCCCGCGGACACGTGGATCTTCCAGCCCTGCTGCGGCAGCGAGCCGCCCTCGGGCGCGTAGATCAGCCAGTCGTCGAGCGGCTCGCGTCGCCAGCCGGTCGGGACCGGCCGCTCGGCGGCCGGGAAGGCCGGCTGCGCGACCGCGCTGCCGAGCGAGTCGTAGAACAGCCGATCCGCGGCGCAGTAGCTGTCGTAGCGCTCGTCCACCGTCACGACTCCCCTCGCGAACTCGGCCGGCTGCCTCCTCCGGCGACGGATTCGAGTCTCATCGACGGAACAGGCCCGGCCACAGTGCGCTTGGTCATGACGCTCGATGCGTCACGCACGGGTACTCATGACAAAAGTCAGACCCCACCCGTGCGGTGGCGACCGGGGCGGCGCGTCCGCCGATTGCGCGACGCGCGGCGCCCGGCCCACCCACGTCGACCAGGTCGAGGTCGGTGCGGCCGCTCAGCGCCGCCGACAACGCTGCGGACAGCCCGTACGCCCCGACGGGGATCCCGCCGCCGATGGCCTTGCCGATGGTCACGACGTCGGGATCCAGTCCCCACGCGGCGGTCGCGCCACCCGGGCCGGCGGAGAAGGTGTGGGTCTCCGTTGATGAGGTAGGTGCCGTGCGCACGGGTCAGCTCCCGAACCCCGGCCAGGTAGCCCGGCTCGGGCAGGACGATGCCGATGTTGGTCAACGCCGGCTCCATCAGCACGACGGCGACGTCGCCGTGGGCGAGTTTCCGGGCCAGGCCCTCGAGGGCGGGCGAGGCCGCGCCGGTCGTGCTGCCACGACGCCTGACTCGGCGTGTCGGAGGCTCATCGACTGACCGCTTTGGGCAACAATCGACGATTGTGGTGGGCGTTGTGGGACGACTCGGGAGGGTGCCCGTGCAGCGGCGTGGCGGCCGACGATTCGCCCGCGCGGCGGTACGTGGGATGCTCCTGCTCGGTGGCGTCGTCGCCGTCTGGGGCGCCTACGACGCCGTCAGGCACGACACCGCGTACGCCGTCGACGAACCGGGCTCGGGCATCGTCGGGGACCTCCTCGGCGGCGCCGGGGCGATGGTCGACAGTGTCCTCTCCGGCCCGCCCGCCCCCGTGTCCGGCCGGCGACGGTCGACCACAGCCGCGCGAGGACCGGCGCGACGCGCGAGCCGGGGCCCGTGACCGCGGGGAGAGCGGTCACCCGCGAGCCTGCCAGCGAGTCCGACCCGGCGGTGCGGGTCCCGCCCGCCGACCTGTCGGCGGCGGTGGCGCCGGTGCGTCGCCTCGTGGGCCGGTCGACCGGCGCGGGGTCGGCGGGAGCCGTCGAGGTCGTCGCGCCCGTGACGCGTCCGGTCGTGGCCGCCGCGGCTCCGGTGGTGCAGGCGGTCGCCGGCACGGGAATTCTCGAACCCGTTGACGCCGTTCTCCGGCCGGTGACCGAGCCGATCGTCCGGACACTGCATCCCGTCCTCGCCCCGGTGCTGGGGCTGACCGGGCCGATCCTCGGCCAACCGGCGGTTCCACCCGGCGACCCGGCCGACCCGCGGCCCCAGCCTGCCGGCGCGGTGCCCACCACCACTCCAGGCGACACCGGCCACGCCATCCGGATGCCCGCTGTCATCCCGACGGACCCGGCAGCTGCGCCGGCCATCCCGTCCCGGGACGTGACGGTGCCGTGTCGAAGCGGCGGCGAACGGGCCGCGGGTGCTGCTGACGTGGGTCGTGGCCCCGGGCGCGCCGAGGGGCGCGGCACGGGCGGCCTGACGACGCTCTCGTCCGGCAGCGCGACCGGTTCGGCTGCCGCAGCCGCCGGTACGCCCACGGCAGCCGACACCTCACCGCACCCGTGGACGCCGGAGCTGGCATCCCGGCGCTGCGCTTCGTCCCGGTGCGACATGTCCGCCCAGCGATCGCCCCAGCCCGGCACCAGACCTGCCTGATCGACGCCTCGGCGTCACCACGCCCGGCCACGGCTGCCCCCGAGCACGAACCGGCCGGCGACAGCGGCGCGGTCACGGCCGCACCCAGATATTCGCCGGTCCCGGGCGCCGGGGTGCTGATCCGCCGGCGGCGAACGGCAGCACCCGGCGCGCCGCGCCCCACGTACCTCCACCGCGCGGCCCTCGTGCGGCGACCCAGGACCGTCCCGCACGTCCGATCAGCTGGTTGCACGCCCGCGCTGATCGGTCACGCGACGCCGGTCCGTACCGGCACGCCCGCTCCAGGGGCGGGCGACCTCGCCCGACCACACACCCTCGCCTCGTGTGGCGGCCGGCCCGCCCTCGGGCAACAACGCCTGATCCACAGGAGATCGTCCATGGCAGCCATTCCGCCCGCGGTTCCCGCCCGCTGGTGCGACACCACCCACATTGCGGGCCTCGTCGCCGACGCCCTGCACTCCTCGGCGATCGGCGCGTGGCTCGTGCCCGACGACGACCGGCGACGCCAGGTCCTCACCGCCATCTCCGCAGTCTGGGTCGAACACGCCCTGCTCTTCGGTGAGGTCTACCTGCTCGTCGACCGCTCCGCCACCGCCGTCTGGTTCCACCGCCACCGTCCCATTCCGCCACCGGCCGGCTACCGCGAACGGCTCGCCCATGCCTGCGGGGACCACCTGGACCGCTTCCGGGCCCTGGACCGAGTCCTCAAAGCTCACCGTCCCGCCGACGCCCACAACCATCTCGCCTTCCTCGCGGTCCCGTCGGCCACCTGGCGTCACGCCCGCGCCACCGCCCTGCTCGCCCGCAGCCTCGTCCGGATGGATCGCCTCGTGCCTTCCTACGTGGGAGGCCACCACTCTCGCCGAGGCTGCCCTCTACGTTCGCCACGGCTTCACCGCCTGCGATCCGTTCGTGCTCCCCGACGGCACGACGGTCCACGCACTGTGGCGTCGACCGGCGGGACGCTGCGTTGCCCCGGCGGTGCGATCGCCGACCAGCCGACCCGGATGGACCTGGGGCAGATGCGAGTAACGACATCGCGAACGGGGCAAGCCGGGACGCCCTCCTGCCGGCCGATCCTCGCGGCGCCCGGGCCGCGCCTCGATGCCGGTTCAGCAGCGAGGGCGCCCGCCCTCCCCGCGCAGCTGATCATTCCCGCTCGCCCGGCCGTCGATAGTTGATCAGGAGAGAAGGCATGGACAACGCGGTGATCTGGATACCCGCCGACATCGACCCCGTCGAGCCCGCCGTCGCGAAGTGCCTGGACTACAGCCGCCGGCGCGGTTACCGCCTGGAGGGCATCGTCCGCGGACCGTGGGAGTCCGTGCGCTGCATGGTGACGAACCGTGCGGTGGATGTGCTGATCGTCGCCGACCCGGCGGACCTGCCGTCGGCTCCGATACCACGAATTGAGGTCGCCGACGGCTAGGCAATTGGGCAGGTGCTTGACGTCGAGCAGACCCGGCGTCGCACTGCCATCGACCTCGGGATGCCCACCTTCGCCCAGATCGCCATCCGCACCACTGAGGTTGAGGAGCCGCTCCATGATTCGCCCGTTCACCGACCAACTGGTCCATCACCTCGTGGAGCAGGCGGAGGCCGATCGCATGCACAGGCCGAGGAACAGCGCTGCCGCCTGCCGCAGATCGAAGTGCGATCCGGATCACCTGTTGCTTCTTGTGCGTGCTGAAGACGGTAGAGAGGTGGTTGCCGTCGAGTGAGAGGACGAAAGACGTGGATGTGTATAAAGCTGTAGACAGCCGCCGGGCTGTGCGGGTGTTCAGCGATGAGCCGGTATCCAAAGAGATACTCGAACGAGTGCTGGTTGCAGCGACGCGGGCTCCGTCGAGTGGGAACCTCCAGCCGTGGCATGTGTATGTCGTGACCGGTGAGCCCTTGGCCGAACTGAAGAAGCGCGCGACGGCCAGGGCATTGGCGGGAGACACGGGTGATGAGCGGGAGTATCCGATGTACCCGGCCCAACTGGCCTCGCCGTATCTGGACCGCCTTTCCGCCGCGGCTGCCCAGCGGTACAAAGCGCTGGGAATCGTGCGCGACGACCCCGACAGGCCCATGAAAATCGCCGCCTTGAACTCGGAGGCGTTCGGGGCGCCGGTCGTACTGTTCTGCTACCTCGACCGGACGATGGGGCCCGGACAGTGGGGGGACGCGGGGATGTACTTGCAGACGGTCATGCTGTTGCTAAGGGCGGAAGGGTTGCACAGCTGCCCCCAGGTGATGTGGACGATGTATCGCAAGACTGTCAGCCAGATAGTCGGAGCCGATGACGGGCTCGTACTGTTCTGCGGTGTCGCGGTGGGATTCGAGAAGGAAGGCGTGCCACGGCTGCGTACCGGGCGGGCGGACATGACAGAAACAGTGAGCTTCATCGGAGTGTGACGGGGCATGTCGGTGTGGCGACGACGAACCTCCACATCAGCTGAACAAGCGCGGCCGGGGCGTCAAGAGCGGGGATGATCATCGTGACGGGCCGACGACTGCATGGCCTCGGACCGGACTCTCGCAACCCGTAGTGCAGAGAAGCTTGCGTCAGATGCTCGCTCCTCCGGCCCGAGCCGTCCCAGCGAGACCGACTGATCGAGATCCGCGACAACCCGCTCGATCGGATCGCCGAAGCTCAGCGCGGGGGCTGGCTCGGCGAGGTCGAGGGCCTGGAGATCAGCCTGGCCGGCGCCGAGGACAAGCTGGCTCAACTCGATGCCGCTCTCAAGCCCTCAGTCATCCACCTGGGCCTGCCCACCTTCGGCCAGATCGCCGGACGCTTCCGCACCTCCTGATCATCCCCTCTCAGAACCTGGCAGAGGGGCTGATCGGTTTCGCTCTCTGAGCCCAGCGAGGCGGAGCGAACCGGTAGTTCGGAGAAGGCGGTCGCGGCGTGACGGTCACCGCCGATTGCGGAGGGGACGCAGGTGAATGTAACGGTGGCCGCGATCACGCCGCCTGCGTTGGTGGCAGGGATGGAGGTCGACCAGGCAGCCGACGCGGTGGTCGGTTTCCGCGCTGGCGACATCTGGATCGGGCGGAAGCGTGGCCGGTGGCAGTCCGTGGGAGTCGGCGCCGGTCAGCCCGCGTCGAAGGGGCGTCATGGTGCTTGAGCTGTCCGCGATCGCACGCGAGCGTGTGGTGCTGGCGACCGTTGCCGATGTGATCGTGGCCGCGGCGGCCGGCAGGGGTCTGCGAGTTGCGGTGGTCTGCCCTGACTCGCAGGTCACCTTCGTCGGTCACCTGACCCGTGCGCTGCACGCCCGGGGCCGGGCCGGCCGCTGCGTAGCCTCCACACCGACTCCGGCAGGCGTCGACCGCCGGCAGTCGGCTGATCCCGTGCCGGGCCACTCGACGGTCATGGTGATCACCTGTGGGGCGTGCGCGCCGGGCCCCGACGAGGTTTGCCGCGTCACCATCCGCGTCACCACCGATGCCCCGACCGCATCGGCGACGGACGACTCCCACCGGCAGCCGAGCGACCCGCACCCGGATGCCGACCCGGACCCGGACATCGTTCTCGACTACCACGATCCGAGCGGGCCGACGATCCGCCAGATCGTGCCCCGGCTGTCGCCGCCACCTGCCCCGCGATAGCCGCTGTCGCTCCCGGTACGCCGTCGTCGCCGGCGACCACCGGCGGCGACCGACGATGGTCCGACCGAAGCTGGCCGCGTGCCGGTTGCCCTGGGGAAGTGGCTGGTGAAAGCTGACCAGATGGCCGACGCGTGGACCATGACCTTCGACAGCGCGGACCCACCGGCCCTGGCCGCCTTCTGGAAGACGGCGCTGGGCTACGTCGACGCGGCGCCCCCGTCGGGCTTCGCCGACTGGGAAGCGTTCCTCCGCCACTTCGGCGTTGCCGAGGACGAGTGGGGCGACGCCGCCTATCTTGAGGACCCGGCCGGGCGGGGACCGCGGATCTCGTTCCTCAGGGTTCCTGAGCCGAAGGTGGCCAAGAACCGGATCCACCTCGACATTCAGGCCGGCGGCGGGCGCGGGGTGCCCTGGGAGGTGCGGGCGCCGCGGGTACGGGCTGCGGTCCAGCGGCTGGTGGCAGCGGGCGCAACGGTGCTGCGTGAGGATGTTGTGGACGGCCGGCTCGACCACGTGGTGATGGCCGACCCGGAGGGCAACGAGTTCTGCGTGGTCTGATCGCCGAGCGGACCGGCCGGGCTCAATGCCTTCGTCCGCTGTTGCGTCTGGCGGCTCCTCACCGATGGCATAGCTGAACCGTTGTCGCATCCTGAGGAGATATCTCATGTCGATCGCCCGGTTACTCGCCGGCGCCGCGGTGGCCACCGCCCTCGTGGCCGTCGCCGCAACGCCCGCGCAGGCGGCTGTCAACGATCCGTTGTACGACAAGCAGTGGGGCCTGCGGCAGATCCATGCCGAACAGGCCTGGGGAGCCAGCACGGGAACCGGTGTGGTGATCGCGGTGGTGGACACCGGCGTCGACCTCAGCCACCCGGACCTGAAGTCCAAGCTCGTGCCCGGCGCCACCTTCGTCGACTGCGGGCCGGCCTCCTGCGGCAACGGCGACTGGCGAGGCCCCAACGGCACGGCCGACGCCGGCGACGAGCACGGCACCCACGTGGCGGGCATCGCGGCCGCCGCCACCGGCAACGGTCTCGGTGTCGCGGGCGTCGCCCCCGACGCGGAGGTCATGCCGATCAAGGTGCTGGAGGCGGGCAGCGGCAGCTTCGCCGACATCGCCGCGGGCATCCGCTACGCGGCCGACCACGGTGCCAAGGTGGTCAACCTCAGTCTCGGCGCGCTGCCGGGCTCCCAGGCCCTCACCCTCACCGGGCTCGAGTCCGCCGCCACCGAGGCGATCGCGTACGCGCAGGCGAAGGGCGTCGCCGTCATCGCCGCGGCCGGCAACGAGACGGCGCCCCTGTGCGACACGCCGGCCTGGGAGGCGGGCGCCCTCTGCGTCGCCGCCACCGACCGCAACGAGGTGAAGGCGTGGTACTCGAACCTGGGCGTGAAGGCTGACCTGAAGGCGGTGGCCGCCCCCGGTGGCGCCGGCCTGGTCAACTGCGATGACGACGTGTGGTCCAGCGTCCCGGTCGGCGCCGGCTCGGCGAGCTGCGGGCAGGGGGACTACGACGCCTACGCGGGCACCTCGATGGCGACGCCGTACGTGTCGGGAGTCGCGGCCCTGCTCTTCGCCCAGGGGCGCAGCCTCGACAACGTGTACTCGGTGCTGATGTCGACCGCCCGCACCCCGGTCGTCGGCCTGCGCGGCGTCTACTCGCCGCTGTACGGCTGGGGGATCATCGACGCCCAGGCCGCCGTGGCCGCGCCCCGCACCTGAACGTCGAGCGGAGCGCCCGGCCGCGGGCGGCAACGCAGCCCCAGCTCGGGAACGACATCCTGAGCTGGGGCTTCCCGCTGCGCCGGGCTGACTTCGGGCGATCTCCCGTCGCGCGACGCCCGCGCGATGACTCATCGGGTCGCTCATGGGCAGAGGAGCCGCTCCGCCAGTGGCAGCCGGAGCGGGTCCAGACAGAGGTTGATCAGAACGGGCTCCGGCGACGGTGACCCGGTGGTCGGGGCCGGACCCGTGGTCGGGTCGGTGGTCGGATCCGTGCTCCGGGGCGGCGTCGTGGTCGGGGCCGGGCCGGTGGTCGGCGCAGCAGGGGTGGTCGGGGCCGGCCCGGCGGTCGCGGTCGGGCGGGCAGCCCGAACCGTGACGTGACCGTCGGCGCGGCGGAGGTGGCCCGGCTCGGCGTGCGCGGGCGAAGGACCCTTCCGGCTACACCCGACCCGGCACCGGTCGGCGGAGTGGGCGACTCGCCGGCCGGCGACGCGGGCGCAGAGCTGTCCGGTGTCGTCGACTCGTCGAGGCTCTTCTGGGCGGCGGCGCCGATGGTGTGCGGCGCGCCGGTGGTGGCGACGCCGGCGCCTGCGTTCGCCCGGTACGGCGGGCCGCCGCGCTCCGCGCCGAACGCGCCGACGGGCACCGTCGCGAAGGTCAACGCGACGACCGCGGCGGCG
>NZ_JAEVHJ010000046.1:0-30470 GCF_016802855.1 Micromonospora sp. ATA51
CGCCGCGGTGACCGCGGCGGCCCGGGCGGCGCCGGCGGCGCCGGCGTCCCGACGCGGCGTCCTCGTCGAAGCTTCCGTACATCGGATGACCCACTCTCTCGGGTTGGTCTTGACGGATGCCGCCGCCCCGAGGTTCCGATGGCGCCGTCGCGGGGACGGGGCCCGCTGGGGCGGCCATGGGCGTGGCCCGCTCATGTTATTGCTACAAGTTGTAAATATTCAAGCATCGCTTTGTTCACATCTTGCGATGACGTCGCGGTCGGGCCGGTGCCGGCAGGGTGGCCACCGGCTCCGACAGGCGCGCCGCCGGTCATGCCAGGAGGGTGTCGAGGGTCCGGCGCGCGGTGTCGGCCATGACGGGATTGGCATCAGGTCGTCGTGCAGCCACACGCTGAAATCATCGGGCAGTACGTGGTTCATTTCTTGCAAGAATCCGACGTAGGATTGCGGCCGTGACGAAACGGTTGAGTGAGGTGGCCCGCAAGGCGGGCGTCAGCGAGGCCACCGTGAGCCGGGTGCTCAACGGCCGCGGCGGCGTCTCCGAGGCCACCAGGACCGCGGTGCTCACCGCGCTCGACGTGCTCGGTTACGAGCGGCCGACCAAGCTGCGCGGCGAACGGGCCCGGCTGGTCGGGCTGGTCCTGCCCGAGCTGCAGAACCCGATCTTCCCGGCGCTGGCCGAGGTGGTGACCGGCTCGCTGGCCCAGCGGGGCTTCACCCCGGCGCTCTGCGCCCGCACGATCGGCGGGGTGTCCGAGGCGGACTACGTGGAGATGCTGCTGGACCACCAGGTCTCCGGCGTCATCTTCGCCGGTGGCTCGTACGCCCTCGCCGATGCCACTCACGAGCACTACCGTCGGCTGATCGACCGCGGGCTGCCGGTGGTGCTGGTCAACGCGGGCGTGGACGAGCTGGAGTTCCCCCGGGTGTCGACCGACGACGCGGTGGCCGTGGAGCAGGCGTACGGGCACCTGCGCTCGCTCGGGCACGAGCGGATCGGCATGGTGCTCGGCCCCGAGGACCACGTCCCGTCGCGGCGCAAGCTCGCGGCGATGCAGCGGATCGCCGGCTGGAGCGAGGCGGGGGAGTGGGTGGAGCGGTCGAGCTTCTCGATGGAGGGCGCGCGGGTGGCCGCCACCAAGCTGGTGCACCGGGGGATCACCGGCATCGTCTGCGCGAGCGACGTCCTGGCGCTGGGAGCGATCCGTGCGGTGCGCCGGCTGGACCGCACGGTGCCGGAGGACGTCTCGGTGGTCGGCTTCGACGACTCGGCGTTCATGACCTGCACCGATCCGCCGCTGACCACCGTCCGGCAGCCGATCGAGACGATGGGTCAGGCGGCCGTCGACCTGCTGGTGACCCAGATCGAGGGCGCCGGCGTGCTCGGCGACGAACTGCTCTTCGAACCTGAGCTGGTGGTGCGCGGTTCGACCGGGCCGGCGCGGGCCGCGACCGGGTAGCGCGGGACGGAGCACAAAAAGGACGGACCCTCCCGAGGTCCGTCCTTTTTTTGCGTCCGAAACGACGCCAGTCCTTGTCTTTCATGTTTCGGTTCGGTTCTTGCGCGATAGGGTCCGGCTTTGTATCGTCATCGCCACGAAACATGCCGTGCACGAGAGCTAGATCACCATCCCGCACGCCGGTCCGCCGCAGATCCAGGCGGCGGGTCACTGGCGGAGACGGATCAGTAGCAGGGTTCGGCCGCGGTGACGATCACCGCAGATCAGCGAACGTCATGGAGACTCCCGTTCCCGAAGGGATGGACAGATGTCCGTACCGAAATACCGGAAGGCTGCGGCGTCAGCGCTCGTGGCCGGCCTGGGGCTCAGCCTGGTGGCTTGCTCCACGAAGAGTGACGACGCCAAGACCGATGCCGGCGGCAAGGTCACCATCACCGTCGACTGCCAGCCGGTCGGCGCCCAGAAAGAGCTGCTGAAGAACTGGAACGACGATGTCGTCGAGTTCCAGCGGCAGAACCCGAACATCGTCGTCAAGAGCGTCAGCGTCGGCGAGCAGTGCAACAACCCGCCGGACTTCACGGCTCGCCTCGCCGGCGGCACCGTGACCGACCTGTTCTACGGGTACATGACCGATCTCCAGCAGGTGCTCGACTCCGGTCAGGCGATGGACATCACCGAGTTCGCCAACAAGGACACGGTCCCCACCTGGGACAGCGTCGACCCGGCGCTCAAGGAGGTCTTCACCGACGGCGGCAAGCTCTATGCCGTGCCGGTGAAGAACTACTCGATGGGCCTGGTCTACAACAAGGTCCTGTTCCAGCGGGCGGGGCTCGACGCGAACAACCACCCAAGACGTGGGGCGAGGTCCGGGCCGCCGCCAAGAAGATCTCCGCCCTCGGCAACGGCATCGCCGGCTACTCGGAGTACAGCGCCGGCAACACCGGAGGCTGGCACTTCACCTCCCTGCTCTACTCCCAGGGCGGCCAGGTGCTGACCGCGGACGGCAAGAAGGCCGACTTCAACAACGCGATGGGCAAGCAGGTCCTGCAGAACCTCAAGGACATGCGGTACGGCGACAACAGCATGGGCGACCGCCAACTGCTGCAGTGGGCCGACCTGCTGACCAACGCCGGCGCGGGCAAGGTCGGCATGTTCGTCGGCGCGCCGGACGCCACCCAGGCGATCGTCAGCCAGTTCCAGGGCAAGTTCCAGGACTGGGCGATGGCTCCGCTGCCCGGCCAGGATGGCGCCGCGAAGGCGACGCTCGGTGGCGGCGAGGGTTACTTCTTCAAGAAGGGCCTCACCCCCGAGCAGGTCAAGGCCGGTCTGAAGTGGATCGCGTACGAGAAGCTGACCCCGGGCAAGGGCCAGTTCGACTACGTCCGGTCCAAGCCGCAGAACTACCCGGTGGGCCTGCCCCAGCCGCTGCTCTTCGCGGGCGGCAGCGACGCGCAGAAGCAGGAACTCGAGCTGCGCAAGGCGAACGCGAACGTCGACACCGCCAACTTCGCGATCTTCGAGGCGAACCCGGTCCCGATCAAGGGTGAGCCACGCAACGCGCAGGCGATCTATGCGGTGCTCGACGCCGCGATGTCCGGTGTGCTGACGAACCCGAACGCGAACATCGACGCGCTGCTCAAGACGGCCGAAGACAAGGTCAACCAGCTCTTGGCCGCCGAGAAATGATCCGCAGGTGTGGGGGCCGGCCCGCCGCCGGCCCCCACACCGTCCGCGCCGCACCGTTCGGTCACCGACTCACCCAGGAGTTGCCTTGGCGATCACCACCGTCGCGGGGACGAAGCGAGAACCGGGTCGCCCCGCGTCGCCGTACCCGGCAGGGCCGCGGCGGCGTACGAGCCTCGGTCGCAAGGTACGCGACAATCTCACCGGGCACGCGTTCCTGATCGGCGCGGTGATCTGCTTCGGGTTCTTCTCCTGGTATCCGATGATCCGCGGCGTCGTCATGAGCTTCCAGCGCACCCGGCGCGGCGTCACCACCTGGGTCGGCTGGGACAACTACGACCGGATCATCGCCGACCCCAGCTTCTGGACGGCCTGGAAGAACACGTTCTACTTCACGATTCTCGCGCTGGTACTCGGGTACGCGGTGCCGTTCCTCGTGGCGATCCTGCTCAACGAGTTTCGCCACGCGAAGGGGTACCTGCGGATCCTGGTCTACCTGCCGGTGATGCTGCCGCCGGCCTCGGCGCTCTTCCTCTTCAAGTTCTACGCGTACGACCCCGGCGACGCGGGACTCTTCAACTCGGTCCTCAAGGCGCTGCACCTGCCGACCTCGCAGTGGATGCAGTCCCCCGAGATGACGATGCCGGCGATGGTGATCGCGTCGACCTGGATGAACATGGGCGGCGCGGTACTGATCTACCTGGCGGCACTGCAGAACATCCCCGGCGAGCTCTACGAAGCGGCCGAGCTCGACGCGCCGGCATCTGGCGGCGGATCCGCCACGTCACAATCCCGCAGACCCGGCTGATCCTCGTGCTCCTGGCGATGCTGCAGATCGTCGCCACGATGCAGTTCTTCATCGAACCGTTGATCCTCGCGAACGGTACCGGCGCGGAGGACTCCGCGACCTCGGTGGCGTACCTCATCTACCAGCACGGGTTCTTCCAGAACGACCTCAACGGCGCCGCGGCGCTCGGCGTGATCATGCTCGTGGTGCTGGCCGGCTTCTCCGCCGTCTACGTGCGGCTCAGCTCGAGACAGGACTAGGACGGGACGAGGAATGGCACAGGACTCCGGGACCCGGACCCTCATCTCCCACGCTCAGCTTCGGCGGGGGCGCGGCAAGGTCATCTACTGGACGCTGCTGGCCGTCGTCGTCGTGGGCTTCACGCTCGTCTTCCTCGGGCCGCTCTACTGGATGGTCACCGGCGCGCTCAAGTCCGGCCAGGAGATCGCGCAGACCCCGCCATCGCTGTTCCCGAAGGATCCGCAGTCACAGAACTACGCCGATGCGTGGAACAACCTGAACCTCGCGAAGCTGCTGTTCAACACGTTCTACTACGCGGCCGGCGCGCTGCTGTTCCAGCTCGTCCTCGACACCGCCGCGGCGTACGCCTTGTCGAAGCTTCGACCGGTGTTCGGCAACGTGATCCTCGGCCTGATGCTGGCAACGCTGATGATCCCGGCGATGGTCCTCATCGTTCCGCAGTACGTGACCGTGATCGACCTGCCGATCCTGCACATCAACCTGCTCGACTCGCCGTTTGCGATCTGGCTGCCCGCGGTCGCGAACGCGTTCAACATCTTCCTGCTGAAACGGTTCTTCGACTCGATCCCGGAGGAGCTGATGGCGGCCGCCCTCATGGACGGGGCGACGCCGCTGCGCACGCTGTGGTCGATCATCCTGCCGATGTCGCGCCCCATCCTCGGCGTCGTCTCGATCTTCGCCGTGACGGCGGTCTGGAAGGACTTTCTCTGGCCGAAGCTGGTCATGCCGTCGCCCGAGACCCGGACGGTCAGCGTCGGTATCTACGCCTTCTCGGGCGGTACGCCCATGAACGTGGTGGTCGCCGCGTCGGTCATCGCCGCGATCCCGACCGTCATCGTCTTTCTGATCTTCCAGCGGAACATCATGTCCGGTCTGACCACAGGCAGCCTCAAGGGATAGCCCCGAAGGTGCGCGGCGAACAACGACAGTTCGCCCGATACACATCCAGGTCCGGCGAACCCGCCGACGTACTGACGCAGAAAGCAGGTGCTCGTGTCCACACCAGACATTGGTCCGTGGTGGCGTGGAGCGGTGATCTACCAGGTGTACCCACGTAGCTTCGCCGACGGCAACGGCGACGGCATCGGCGACATCGCCGGCATCCGGTCCCGGCTGAACCACCTGTCCGCGCTCGGCGTCGACGCGATCTGGTACAGCCCCTGGTACCCGTCGCCGATGGCCGACGCCGGCTACGACGTGGCCGACTACCGCGACATCGACCCGGTCTTCGGCACCCTGGCCGAGGCGGAGGCGCTGATCGCGGAGGCACACGCACTCGGCATCCGGACCATCGTCGACGTGGTGCCGAACCACTGCTCCGACGTGCACCCCTGGTTCCAGGCGGCGCTGGCCGGCGGCCCGGACGCCCCGGAACGCGAACTGTTCTGGTTCCGCGAGGGACGCGGCCCGAACGGCGAGCTGCCGCCGACCGACTGGGTGTCCTCGTTCGGGGGCCGCACCTGGACCAGGACCACCAACCCGGACGGCACGCCGGGCGACTGGTACCTGCACCTCTTCGCCCCGCAGCAGCCCGACTTCAACTGGGACCACCCCCGGGTGCGCGCCGAGTTCGAGGACATCCTGCGGTTCTGGCTCGACCGGGGCGTGGACGGCATCCGGATCGACTCGGCGGCGATGCTGGCCAAGGACCCGACGCTGCCCGAAGCCACCGCGGACGGCCCGAACCCGTTCGTCGACGTGGACGCGGTGCACGAGATCTACCGCAGCTGGCGGCGGATCGCCGACAGCTACCCCGGCGAGCGGGCGCTGATCGGCGAGGTGTGGCTGCCCGACCATGAGCGGTTCGCCAACTACCTCCGCCCCGACGAGCTGCACGCGGCCTTCAACTTCGACTTCCTCGGCTGTGCCTGGGAGCCGGCCGCGCTGCGGGCCTGCATCGACACGACCCGCACGGCGCACGCCCCGGTCGGCGCCCCGGCCACCTGGGTGCTCTCCAACCACGACGTCACCCGGCACGTCACCCGGTACGGCCGGACGGACACCACGTTCAGCTTCGCCGCCAAGCGCGAGGGCGTCCCCACCGACCTGGAACTGGGCACCCGGCGGGCCCGGGCCGCCGCGCTGCTCTCCCTCTCGCTGCCCGGCGCCGCCTACGTCTACCAGGGCGAGGAGCTGGGCCTGTGGGAAGTCGAGGACATCCCGTACGAGCTGCGCCAGGACCCGATGTGGGAGCGGTCCGGCCGGGTCGACCCGGGTCGGGACGGCTGCCGGGTGCCGCTGCCCTGGACCGGCGACACGCCGCCCTTCGGCTTCAGCCCGGACGGCGCGGCGACGGCGCCCTGGCTGCCGCAGCCGGTGGACTGGAAGGACCGCACGTCCGCGCGCAGACCGGCGACCCGCACTCGATGCTGGAGCTGTACCGAGCCGCCATCGCCTTGCGCCGGGCCGATCCGGCACTGGGCGACGGCGAGCTGAGCTGGCTGCCCGCGCCCGACGGCGTGCTGGCGTTCAGCCGGGGCGGCGGATTCCGCTGCCTGGTCAACCTCTCCGACGCGGCGGTGCCGCTGCCGCCGCACGAGCGGCTGCTGCTGGCCAGCGGCCCGCTCGACGACGACCTGCTGCCGCCGGACACCGCCGTCTGGCTGCGTACCACCGAGGAGCCCGGCGGCCGCGGCGCCGGCCTGACCCGCGCGGCGCGGCGCCGACGGTCCGTCCCGACCGCCGGCGTCGGCGCCCCACCACCGGAAGGAGCGACGAGACAGCAACCCGCCACACCGCACGGACACGGGGGACCTGGCCGCCTGACGAAAGGGAGAGCGTCGCTCATGGCCCACCACACCATCGGCACCCCGCAACACCTGCGAAGAAGACCGGTCCGCGCGGGCGTGGCCGCCCTCGCCGGCACCCTGCTCGCCGCCGCCTCGGTAACCGTCGTGGCCCTCACCACCAATGCGACCCCGGCCAGCGCGGCCGGCCTGTCCCCGTTCGACATCGCCGGCCGCGGCGCCACCGTCGGATTCGTCGAGCAGGAGGCCGAGAAGGCGGTGCACAACGGCACCCGGATCGGCCCCGACCGGCACTACGGCACGCTGCCCTCGGAGGCCTCCGGCCGGGAGGCGGTCACCCTCGACGCGGTCGGCGAGTACGTCGAGTTCACCCTCACCGCCCCCGCCGACGCGGTGACCTTGCGCTACAGCCTGCCGGACAACGCCGCCGGCACCGGCCGGGACGCCGCGCTCGACCTGCGGGCGAACGGCTCGCTGGTGAAGTCGGTCCCGGTCACCTCGAAGTACGGCTGGTACTACGGCGGATACCCGTTCAACAACAACCCCGGCGACACCAACCCGCACCACTTCTACGACGAGGCCCGCACCCTCCTCGGGGCCACCTACCCGGCCGGCACCAAGATCCGGTTGCAGGTCTCCTCGACCGCCCAGTCGCCCACCTTCACCGTCGACCTGGCCGACTTCGAGCTGGTCGGCGCGCCGATCGCCAAGCCCGCCGGCGTCCTCGACGTGGTGACCGACTTCGGCGCCGACCCGACCGGCGCGACCGACTCGACCGCGAAGTTCCAGGCCGCGGTCGACGCCGGCAAGGCGCAGGGCAAGGCGGTCTGGGTCCCGGCCGGCACCTTCACCCTCTGGGACCACGTCGTCGTCGACGGGGTGACGCTGCGCGGGGCCGGGCCCTGGTACTCGGTGCTCGGCGGCCGGCATCCCACCGATCGCAAGCGGGCCGTCGGCATCTACGGCAAGTACGTCCCCGGCGGCGGGTACAGCGGCGAGATCCGCCCGCACGAGGCCGGCGGGCCCAGCCGCAACGTCACGCTGCGGGACTTCGCGATCGTCGGCGACATCCGTGAGCGGGTCGACGAGGACCAGGTCAACGCCCTCGGCGGGGCGATGTCCAACTCGGTGGTGCAGAACCTCTGGCTCCAGCACACCAAGGTCGGGGCCTGGATGGACGGCCCGATGGACAACCTGACCATCCGCGACAGCCGGATCCTGGACCAGACCGCGGGGGTGAACTTCCACTGGGGGGTCACCAACTCCACGGTGACCAACACCTTCGTCCGCAACACCGGTGACGACGGCCTCGCCATGTGGGCGCAGAACGTGCCGAACGTCAACAACGCCTTCACCTTCAACACCGTCGGCGTGACGATCCTGGCGAACAACCTGGTCACCTACGGCGGCCGGGACATCCGGATCACCGACAACGTGACGGCCGACTCGGTCACCAACGGCGGCGGCATCCACGTCGCCAACCGCTATCCCGGCGTGCAGGGCCCGACCGCGGTGGCGGGCACCATCACGGTCGCCCGGAACACCCTGATCCGAAACGGCAACTCCGACTACAACTGGCGCTTCGGCGTCGGCGCGGTCTGGTTCTCCGCGCTCAACGAGCCGATCCAGGGCGCCACCATCAACGTCACCGACACCGACATCCTGGACAGCTCGTACGCGGCGCTGCACTGGATCGAGGGGCAGACCAGCGGAATCAACCTCAACAACGTCCGCATCGACGGCGCGGGCACCTTCGCCCTCCAGGTGCAGGCATCCAGCCAGGTGTCCTTCACCAACGTCCGGGCCACCAACATCGCCCAGGCCAACCCGATGTACAACTGCGTCGGCAGCGGCTTCCAGATCACCCAGGGCGCCGGCAACTCCGGCTGGTACTCGGCGAACCCGTACTGCGGTCCCTGGCCGGAGCCGCAGTGGGGCAGCGGCCCGACCACTCCGCCCAGCCCGACCCCCACCACCTCACCCACGCCCAGCCCGTCGCCGACCACCCCGCCGCCCGCCGGTGGCAACCTCGCCCTCGGCCGCCCGGCGACCGCGTCGAGCAGCACCCAGACGTACGTGGCGGCGAACGCGGTGGACGGCAACGCCGGCAGCTACTGGGAGAGCGCCAACAACGCCTTCCCGCAGACGCTGACCGTGGACCTCGGCGCGGCGCGCCCGGTCGACCGGGTGGTGCTGAAGCTTCCGGCCGGCTGGGGGAGCCGCAGCCAGACACTGTCGGTGCTCGGTTCGACCGACGGGTCGGCGTACGCGACGGTGAAGGCGTCGGCGGCCTACGGCTTCGACCCGGCGTCCGGCAACACGGTGTCGATTCCCCTGCCGGCCGGCGACCGCCGGTTCGTCCGGCTCAGCTTCACCGGCAACACCGGCTGGCCGGCCGGCCAGGCCGCCGAGTTCGAGGTGTACGGCCCGACGACCACCACGCCCCCGCCCACCACCACCCCGCCGCCGAGCGGGAACCTCGCCGCCGGGCGGCCGGTCACCGAGACCAGCCACGCCGACGTGTACGTGGCGGCGAACGCGGTGGACGGCAACGCCGGCAGCTACTGGGAGAGCGCCAACAACGCCTTCCCGCAGTCGCTCACCGTCGACCTGGGCGCCACCCGCCAGGTGTCCCGGATCGTGCTGAAACTGCCACCGTCGTCGGCCTGGCAGACCCGGACCCAGACCCTGGCCGTGCTCGGCTCGCCCGACGGCTCCTCCTACTCGACGCTGAAGGCGTCCGCCGGCTACCCGTTCGACCCGGCCACCGGCAACACCGTCACCATCACCTTCCCGGCGACCGGCCAGCGCTACCTGCGGCTGACCTGCACCGGCAACACCGGCTGGCCGGCGGGCCAGCTCGGCGAGTTCGAGGTCTACGCCACCTGAGACCGGGGGCCCTTCCCGCACGGGAGGGGCCCCCTTCCACCCTCACCCCGCCCACCTCTCCACGTCCCCGGAAGCAGGTGTCCCTCCACCATGTCCAGATTCCGTACCAGACTCGTCGCGGTGCTCGCCGTGGTCGGCCTGGCCGTCACCGCCCCGCCCCCGTCGCCGGCCGCCGCGGCCGGCGGCCCCAACCTCGCCCTCGGCCGGACCGCCTCGGCCAGCAGCACCAACGGCCCGTACACCGCGGGCAACCTCACCGACGGCAACCAGGACAGCTACTGGGAGAGCGGTGGCGCGTTCCCCCAGTGGGCCCAGGTGGACCTCGGCGCCGCCCAGTCGGTCGACCAGGTCGTGCTGAAGCTGCCCGCGGGCTGGGAGGCCCGCACCCAGACCCTGTCCGTGCAGGGCAGCGCCGACGGGAGCGGTTTCAGCACCATCGTCGGCTCGGCCGGGCAGACCTTCAGCCCTGCCAACGGCAACGCCGTGACGCTCACCTTCCCGGCCACCACCACCCGGTACGTCCGGATCGCCGTCACCGCCAACACCGGCTGGCCCGCAGCCCAGCTCGCCGAGCTGGCGGTACACGGCGCCGCCGCCTCGTCGACCAACCTGGCGCTCGGCCGGTCCATGGCCGAGAGCAGCCACGCCGACGTCTACGGCGCCGGCAACGCCAACGACGGCAACGCCGGCAGCTACTGGGAGAGCGCAAACAACGCCTTCCCGCAGTGGCTCCGGGCCGACCTGGGCGCCACGGTCGGCGTCAACAAGCTGGTGCTCAAGCTGCCTCCCGGCTGGGAGGCCCGCACCCAGACCCTGACCGTGCAGGGCAGCACCGACGGCGCCACGTTCAGCCCGATCGTCGCCTCCGCCGGGTACGCCTTCACCCCCACCGGCGGCAACGCCGTGACCATCAGCTTCGCCACCGCCAGCACCCGGTACGTCCGACTGCTCTTCACCGCCAACACCGCCTGGCCGGCCGGTCAGCTCGCCGAGCTGGAGATCTACGGACCGAGCGCCGGGGACACCCAGCCGCCCAGCGCCCCCGGCAACCTCGCCTTCACCGAGCCCGCCGCCGACCAGGTCCGGCTGACCTGGACGGCGTCGACCGACAACGTGGGCGTGACCGGCTACGACGTCTACGCCAACGGCGTCCTGCGCACCAGCGTCGGCGGCTCGACCCTGACCTGGACCGACACCCAGCCGGCCGGCACGACCGTCGCCTACTTCGTGCGGGCCCGCGACGCCGCCGGGAACCAGTCCGCGAACAGCAACACCGTCACCCGGACCGGCAACACCGGGGACACCACCGCGCCGACCGCGCCCGGCAACCTGGCCTACACCCAGCCGGCGGCCGGGCAGATCCGGCTCAGCTGGACCGCGTCGACCGACAACGTCGGGGTGACCGGCTACGACGTCTACGCCGACAACGCGTTGCGCGGCAGCGTCGGCGGCTCCACCCTGTCGTACACCGACACCCAGCCGGACAGTGCCACCGTCTCCTACTACGTCCGGGCGAAGGACGCGGCCGGAAACGTCTCGGCGACCAGCAACACAGTCACCCGCACCGGCAGCACGCCCAGCGGCGGCAACCTGGCCGCCGGCAAGCCGATCACCGCCTCCTCGGTGGTGCACGTCTACGCCGCCGCCAACGCCAACGACGACGACGTGACCACCTACTGGGAGGGCGCGCCGGGGGCGTACCCGAGCACGCTGACCGTCGCGCTGGGCGCCAACGCCAGCATCAGCGCGATCGTGGTCAAGCTCAACCCCGACCCGGTCTGGGGACCCCGGACGCAGACCTTCCAGGTGCTCGGCCGGGAGCAGTCCGCGTCCGGGTACACCAGCCTGGTCGGGGCGGCCACCTACTCGTTCAGCCCGACCAGCAGCAACACTGTGACCATCCCGCTCTCCGCCACGGCCGCCGACGTGCGGCTCCAGTTCACCGCCAATTCCGGCTCGTCCAACGGGCAGGTCGCCGAACTCCAGGTGATCGGCACCCCCGCGCCGAACCCGGACCTGACTGTCACCGGCCTGTCGTCCGCGCCGGCCGCGCCGGTGGAGACCGACCCGGTCACCCTGTCGGCGACCGTCCGCAACGCGGGCACCGCCGCCTCCGCCGCCAGCAACGTCACCTTCTACCTGGGTACGACGAAGGTCGGCACCGCCGCCGTCGGCGCCCTCGCCGCCGGAGCCTCGACCACCGTCTCGGCGAACATCGGGGTCCGCGACGCGGCCACCTACCCGGTCACCGCCACGGTCGACGAGGCGAACACGGTGATCGAGCAGAACGAGTCGAACAACAGCCGGACCGGCTCGCTGACGGTCAGCCCGGTGGCCAGCTCCGACCTGGTCGCCTCGGCAGTCACCTGGTCTCCCGGCACGCCCAGCGCCGGCGCCACCGTCGGCTTCGCGGTGACCCTCCGCAACCAGGGCACCGTCGCCTCGGCCGGCGGGACGCACGGCATCACGCTCACCGTGCTCAACGACACCGGCGGGACGGTCCGTACGCTGACCGGCTCGTACAGCGGCACGATCGCCGCCGGGGCGAGCAGCCCGCCGGTCGACCTCGGCACCTGGACCGCGGCCAACGGTCGCTACACCGTCCGGGTGGCGCTGGCCGCGGACGCCAACGAGCTGCCGGTCAAGCAGCAGAACAACACCAGCGACCGGCCGCTCTTCGTAGGCCGGGGAGCGAACCTGCCGTACGACATGTACGAGGCCGAGGACGGCCGGGTCGGCGGCGGGGCGCAGGTAATCGGGCCGAACCGGACCATCGGCGACCTCGCCGGGGAGGCCTCCGGCCGCCGGGCGGTCACCCTGAACAGCACCGGCGCGTACGTCGAATGGACCACCCGGGCGGCGACCAACACCCTGGTCACCCGCTTCTCCATCCCGGACTCGGCGGGCGGCGGGGGGATCGACTCCACGTTGAACGTCTACGTCAACGGAGTCCTGCACAAGCCGATCAACCTCACCTCGAAGCACATCTGGCTCTACGGCGCCGAGGCCGGGCCCAGCGACTCGCCGGGCGCCGGCGCACCCCGGCACCTGTACGACGAGGCCAACGTGATGCTCGACTCGACGGTTCCGGCGGGCAGCACGATCCGGCTGCAGAAGGACCCGGCGAACAGCACCACGTACGCCATCGACTTCGTCAACACCGAGCTGGTGGCGCCCCGGGCCAACCCGGACCCGGCCCGCTACAAGGTGCCGAACGGGTTCAGCCACGCCGACGTGCAGAACGCCCTCGACGCGGTCCGGATGGACACCACCGGCACCCTGCTCGGCGTCTACCTACCGGCCGGCACCTACGACACCGCCCAGAAGCTCCAGGTGTACGGCAAGCCGGTCAAGGTGGTCGGCGCGGGCATGTGGTACACCCGGTTCCGCACCCCACCGACCCAGCAGAACACCGACGCCGGTTTCGCCGTGCAGTCCTCGGCCAGCGGCTCCTCCTTCGCCCACCTGGCCTTCTTCGGCAACTACACCAACCGGATCGACGGGCCGGGCAAGGTCTGGGGCGAGCTGAAGGACGTCGACAACCTCACCCTGGACAGCGTCTGGGTCGAGCACACCGTCTGCGCGTACTGGGGGGTGAGCGTCAGCGGCCTGACCATCCGGGACAGCCGGTTCCGGGACACCTTCGCCGACGGGGTGAACATGACCAACGCCAGCACCGGCAACACGGTCACCAACACCGAGGGGCGGTCCAACGGCGACGACGCGTTCGCGCTCTTCTCGGCCACCGACCAGGGCGGGTCCACCGGCAACCACGGCAACGTCTTCGAGAACCTGACCGCGACGCTGACCTGGCGGGCGGCGGGCGTGGCCGTGTACGGCGGCTACGACAACGTCTTCCGCAACCTCTACATCGCCGACATGCTTACCTACGCCGGCATCACGATCAGCTCGCTGGACTTCGGCTACCCGTTCGTCGGGTTCGGGGCCAGCCCGCCGACGCAGTTCCAGAACATCTCGCTGATCCGGGCGGGCGGCCACTTCTGGGGCGCGCAGACCTTCCCGGCGATTTGGGTCTTCTCCGCCTCGAAGGAGTTCCGCGGCATCCGGGTCTCCGACGTCGACATCGTCGACCCGACATACTCGGGGATCATGTTCCAGACGAAGTACACCGGCGGCCAGCCGGAGAACCCGATCACCGACACGGTCTTCACCAACGTGTCGATCTCCGGGGCCCGGCGCAGCGGTGACGCGTTCGACGCCAAGTCCGGCTTCGGGATCTGGGTCAACGAGATGCCCGAGGCGGGCCAGGGGCCGGCGGTCGGCTCGGCCACCTTCACCAACCTGCGACTGACCGACAACTACCAGGACATCCGAAACACCACCAGCACGTTCACCATCACCCGCAACTGACGGCGTGGCCGACGCGCCGGAAGGGGGAGGCCCTTCCGGCGGCGTCGCCGGCCACCGTGTCGTTGCCGCCCGGTCAGGTAATCAGGCCGGTGACCTGCCAAACGCACGCCAGCGTTGCCTGCCTGCCGTGTTACCAGCAGTTCGACGGTCACTGGCTGGCTTGCGCCATGGTGGGCCGGGCGAGCAGTGATCAGGTGAAGGTACTAGCCGATCCCATTCGCGGTCGGGCACGGTGGGCAGCCCACGCACTCGTGTCGGCGTACGGGTCAACGTGCCAGCCAGGTACGGCTGAACGCGCATAGCGTCCTGCAGGTAGACGATGCGATGAGCGGAGGCAAATCCGACGCTCCAACCGGTTGCGAAGCCGAGCAGCGGACCCGGCGAAATCCACGAGACTGTCGGCGCCGTCGTGAGGATCAGTAACCAGCGATGCGGCATCGACCGGGCGCCACATCCGCTTCCGATGAGCGGACGTCAAGACGATGCCGGGCACTACCCGCCGGGTCATCGTACTAGCTGCGTGGGCTGTATACGTAAAGCCAGATCTCTCGACCCTCGTCGTCGATTCGGGCTCACTGGACTCCCGAATGTAGTGGGCATGGACACCGTCGGGATCGTCATCCCACGGCTCAAGGTCCCACTCATCGTCAAGAGTCGGCCGCTGCGCCACAACCTACCCAGGGGCGGGCCCGTGGAGACGACGAAAGACCCCGCTTCTATGGTGGACCGATGGCGTCGGTCAAGCAGATCCAAGTCACCTTCGACTGCGCAGAACCTGAGCGCCTCGCTCGTTTCTGGTGCGAGGTGTTGGGGTACGTCGTACCGCCGCCGCCGGAGGGGTTTGCTACTTGGGACGATTTCGATCGCGCGCTGCCGCCTGAGCATCAGGGTTCAGCGTTCGCATGCATTGATCCCTCAGGCGTGGGCCCGCGACTGTTCTTCCAGCGCGTTCCCGAAGGCAAGGTCGTCAAGAATCGGCTGCATCTTGACGTGCGGGTCGGCACCGGGCTCGTGGGTGAAGAGCGCCTGGCCGCACTTGAGGCCGAATGCGCACGACTGGTCGCGTTCGGCGCGGTACGCGTGCGACTACTGCCTGCCGATGGCGACAACGAGTCGTGCCTCGTGATGCAGGACATCGAGGGCAACGAGTTCTGTCTCGACTGAGTGGCCGCGAACGTGGCACCTTCGCGAGTCGACTGGTGCAGTTCGCCATCACGAGGGTCGCCGTCCCGCGGCGCGCCAACGGTCCTGATCCAGAACCACCCCTCGGTGTCCACGGGCTCGGCGCGGATCGCCCGCCCCGACACCAACAACCCCTCCCCGCCGGGGCCGGCAACGCGTAGGGGTGGATGATCCCCAGATCCACCCCGGCCACGCTGCCCGGATCCGGTTGTTCACCGGGCGGGTAGACCGGCACCTCGGCGGTGACGTCGAGGAACAGCCGACCGCCCTCACACAGCAGCGTTACCGACCGGACCTGCTCGGCCGGATACGGCACCTCCCGCGCCAGACGCACCCACAACGGGGCAGTGCCTCTGGCGGTCGGGACTCGCACCCGCCGGCCGTCGAGGGTGAACGTGCCGTGATACCAACGCACCGGCACCAACCCCCGCCGCCGACGCGGAAACCGGGCCGACAGGTCACCAGCGCTGCGGCGCTTCGCCGCCGCGAACCACGCATCCGAAAACCGGCGCAACACCGACCGGGCACCGACGGAATCCAATTCGGCGAACGTGCCCGGCCCCGACCCGGACAACTCCCGACACAACTGCTGATAGCCCACCAGCGGCGCGCCGCCGCGGCGGCGCCGCCACGCGTTGACCTCCAACACACACGCCCACACGTCACCGGCCGAGCGCAGCAACCCGAAACACCGCCGCCGCTGCCCGGCCGTCACCCGCAAAGCGACACGCGCGGTGCGATGCACGACCCGCGGCAAGGCGGGATCCCGACGACGAGGCACGAACCGAAGCCAACACCACCCCTACGACACTTTCCAACCCCGACCAACCCGGCCAACGTTTGTGGTCAACGCACTAGCGGCGATCGGCCACAGCGTGTCCCAGCCCCCGATGGTCCAGAGCGCCAGCGGCGCTGGCGGGCCGCCCGAGGCGATCATCACCGGGATCAGCACGAGGATGGTGTACAGGCCGAGCGTGAGCGGCAGGAACCGGGACGGCCGGGCCCAGACTCCCGCGCAGAATGATGGCCACGCCGGCGGTGACCAGGCCGGCCCCGGTCAGGATCGGGGAGACACTGAACAGTACGTCGCCGAGGTCCCGGTTGCTCGGCCAGATCACCTCGGCCGCGGCGATGATGAGCTGACCGACGATCGCGCTGGCCAAGCCCACCCGGGCGACGCGGCCGTGGCCACCGGCGTCTGAGAGTGCCAGGGTGCTGCGGCGGTCGTGGGGGGTCCGGCACCCGCCGGAGGTACCTGGCACGCCTCCAGGCGGTCGAAGGGTCTCAGCCCGCGGCGGACGACAAAAGCAAAGGCAAGAAGATCTCACTCCTTGCCACTTCTAACGTATAGCGCACAGGGGGGCTTGCGGCAAGACCCGGGTCTTGCCGCAGAATCGGCGGCCGGACCCAGCACCGACGAGGAAATGGGGGACCCGACGTGGGTGTGTTGTCGATGTACGGGGGACGCGGCGACCTCGAACCGCTGATGAGATTGGCGGTGCAGTTGCGGGCGCTTGACGCGGAGGTGCGGGGGTGCGCGCCGCCCGACCGGGCGCAGCGGCTGGCCGACTCGTCAGAGGGAAGCCAACCAGACATGAGGACGTGCCCAACAAGAGGTTCGACACAGCTCGAGGCGCCGGTGATTCGATCGGCCAGTGCAGTGCAAGGGAGCACGGTTGCCTCGGAGGTATCGGAATGATCGAGCAGTACGTGTTGGATCTTCAAGAGGTTGACGAGACGCAGGTCGCGGTCGTTGGCGGCAAGGCCGCGCACCTGGGCGGGCTGTCGCGGATCGAAGGCATCCGCGTGCCGGCTGGGTTTTGCGTGACGACGGCCGCCTTCCGGCGGATCATGGCGGAAGCGCCGTCGATCGACGATCGACTCGATCAGCTGTCCCGCCTGAACCCGGACGACCGGGAGGCGATCCGCACGCTCAGCGCGGAGATCCGCCGGACCATCGAAGGGACTGCCATCCCGGGCGATCTCGCGGCGGCGATCACCCAGGCACTCGCCCAGCTCGGCGAGCAAGCCGCCTACGCCGTGCGATCCAGCGCGACGGCAGAGGACCTGCCGACGGCATCCTTCGCCGGCCAGCAGGACACGTACCTGAACGTCGTGGGGCCGGCGGCGATCCTCCAGCACGTCAGCCGGTGCTGGGCGTCGCTGTTCACCGAGCGGGCCGTGACCTACCGCCAGCGCAACGGCATCGATCACCGTACGGTCGACATGGCCGTGATCGTGCAGCAGATGGTCTTCCCGCATGCGGCCGGCATCCTGTTCACGGCCGACCCCGTCACGGGCAACCGGAAGGTCGCCACCGTGGACGCCAGCTTCGGCCTCGGCGAGGCACTGGTCTCCGGCCTGGTGAACCCGGACGTCTTCAAGGTGCGCGACGGCGAGGTCATCGCCAAGGCGGTCGCCGCCAAACAGCGTGCCGTTCACGCCCTGCCGGCTGGCGGGACGCAGGAAGTGGCGATCGACCCGCAGCGGCAGGAGCAGCCGACGCTGACGGATGCACAGGTCGTGCGGCTCGTGCAGCTCGGGCGGCGGATCGAAGCGCACTTCGGCCGCCCCCAGGACATCGAATGGTGCCTGGTCGACGAAGACTTCCAGATCGTCCAGAGCCGGCCAATCACCACGCTGTTCCCCATCCCCGCGGCCCGCGACCGGGAGAACCACGTCTACGTCTCCGTTGGTCATCAGCAGATGATGACCGACCCCATGAAGCCACTGGGCGTCTCCGTGTGGCAGCTGACGGCCATGGCGCCGATGCACGAGGCCGGCGGGAGGCTGTTCGTCGACGTCACCCGGCGCCTGGCCTCGCCCGCGAGCCGCGCCGGCCTCCTGGAGGTGGCGGGGAGGGGCGATCCGCTGATCAGGGACGCGCTGGAGACCGTCCTCGACCGCCACGACTTCGTCCCGACTCTCCCGGACGCGGGTCCCGGCGGGCCGCCGGCCAGCGGCGCGTCCGCCCCGATCGAGACCGATCCGGCCATCGTCACCGAGCTGATCGAGCGCAGCCAGGCCTCCATCGCCGCCCTGCGGTGCGACATCCGGACGAAGACCGGACCGGCGCTGTTCGACTTCCTGCTGGAGGCATTCCAGGAGCACAAGCGAGTCCTCGGTGATCCGCTGAGCATGCAGGCGATCATGGCGGGGATGGAGGCCACCTGGTGGCTCAACGACCAGCTGCAGGAATGGCTGGGCGAGAAGAACGCGGCCGACACCCTCACGCTGTCCGCCCCCGGCAACGTCACGTCGGAGATGGGACTGGCGCTGCTCGACGTCGCCGACGTGATCCGCCCGCATCCGGAGGTGGTGGCGTTCCTGCAGGGCGTCGAGGACGACGGCTTCCTGGACGAGCTGCCGAAGTTCGCGGGCGGGACCGAAGCGCGCCACGCCATCGAGGCCTACCTCGACCGGTACGGCATGCGCTGCGTCGGCGAGATCGACATCACGAGGCCGCGTTGGCGCGAACGCCCCACCACGCTCGTGCCCGTGATCCTCGACCACGTCAGGAACTTCGAGCCGGGCGCCGCCAAGCGGCGCTTCGAGCAAGGACGGCAGGCGGCGCAGAGGAAGGCGCAGGAGGTGCTTGAACACCTGCGGGCCCTGCCGGACGGGGAGCACAAGGCCAACGAGGCCAAGCGGATGATCGACCGGGTCCGGACCTTCATCGGCTACCGGGAGTACCCGAAGTACGGCATCGTCAGCCGCTACTTCGTCTACAAGCAGGCCTTGCTGGAAGAGGCCGAGCGCCTCGTGCAGGCCAACGTGCTTCGTGAGAAGGAAGACATCTTCTACCTCACGTTCCAGGAGCTCCACGACGTCGTGCGCTCGAACCAGGTGGATGACAAGCTAATCCAGCAGCGCAAGGACGCGTTCCGGTCGTACCACGCGCTCACGCCGCCCCGGGTGCTGACATCGGATGGCGAGGTCATCGCCGGGGCGTACCGACGCGACGACGTGCCGACCGGCGCCCTGATCGGCCTACCGGTCTCCGCCGGGACCATCGAAGGGCGCGCCCGCGTCATCCTGGACATGGCCCAGGCTGATCTCGAACCGGGTGACATCCTCGTCACGGCCCACACGGACCCGAGCTGGACGCCCCTCTTCGTCGCCATCGCAGGCCTGGTGACGGAGGTCGGAGGATTGATGACACACGGCGCAGTGATCGCACGGGAGTACGGCCTGCCGGCTGTCGTCGGTGTGCTAGATGCCACCCGGCTGATTCCCGATGGGCAGCGGATCCGCGTGCACGGAAGCGACGGGTACGTCGAGATTCTGCCTTGACTGACCACTCACCGAGAAGGCCCGTCTGCCTTGCCAAGCACATATTTTCCAAGCGGCACTGACCTGCTCGGCATCCGGATCTGCCGCTGACCGCGCGACTTTGCCGACGAGAGTGTGGTCGAGGCGTTTGACCTCCAGCTGGCAGGACCGTGATGGCGCCAAAGCGACGCTGCTGGCCGGCGTGACTGACGGCGTCGTGGTCTTCACCAGCGACCGGCGAGCCAGCCGCACGCAGCGCGACCATATCCAGCAGATCCACCTCATCCAGCTGCGCTGACCGTCCGGGGGTCCACCCGGCACGCGCGGGTGGGCCCCGGCACCCATGTCCCCTGCCGCCGCTGTCGGCAACCGCCCACCGACACCTTGCGGACGTGGTACGAAATTGGGCGAGTAGTCGGGTGGGGCGGAGGGCTCGTGACACGGAAGCGCTCGGGATGGGTTCTGCGTGCCCGTGAAGATCCAACTCGGATCTCCTACCTGGAACTCTTCTTCGACCTGGGCCTCGTCGTGGCACTGTCCCGGCTCTCCCAGCGACTGACCACCGACCTCAGCTGGTTCAACGCCCTGGAGACGGTCATCCTGCTCGCCGCCGTCTGGTGGGTGTGGACAGTGACCGCGTATACGACTGACTGGTACGACCCCGGCCAGCCGTTGGTCCAGCTGATCGTCCTCGGCGTGATGTTCGGTGGACTGCTGATGTCGGCGGCTGTGTTCGGGGCTTTCGAGGACAGCGAAGGCCTCGCCTTCGCCGGAGCGTACGTCGGCCTGCATCTCGGCCGCGGCCTGGTGCTCGTGACGGCGTTGCGCGGCCGTGCGCTGCGCCTGCGGTCCCTGCGAGTGGCCATCTGGTTCGCCATAACCGGCGTCCTGTGGCTCGGCGGAGCATTCCTGCCCGGTCCCGCCCGGCTGGCGCTCTGGGCGGTAGCGATCACCCTGGACTATTTGGTCGGTCTGTTCGGCTACGCGCTCCCGCGGCTGGGCAGGACGAGCACTGAGGAACTCCGGGTGGTCGGCGAGCACCTGTCGGAACGCTACCGGCAGATGTTCATCGTGACGCTGGGCGAGATCCTCCTGATGGGCGCGATCAATTACGGCCGTGCCGACTTCGGCTCGGCGAGGATGGCAGGGCTGATCCTGCTCTTCGTCAACGCCGTGGCGCTGTGGCGGATCTACATCGTGTACGTTGCCGAGCGCCTCGCGATCGGGATCGACCAGTCATCCAACCCGGGCCGGGTCGCGCTGGTCGCGGCCTACGCACACCTGATCATGGTCGCCGGTGTCGTGTTGATCGCTGCCAGCGGCGACCTGATCATCACGGAGCCGACGGGCGGGACCTCACACGCGTGGCTGGCCGTCCTCGTCGCCGGACCCGTGGTGTTCCTCATCGGGCGCGCCGTGTACGCACTGCAAGTCTTCCGCTCGATGTTGTGGCGGCTGCCGATCGGTGCGCTCGTTCTCGTGGCGGCAGCGCCGTTGCTCGCGCAGCTACCTCCCCTCGGCGTGGCCACGGCTATGAACGCCGCACTCCTGGCCATCGCCTACATCCCGCACGCCGGGGCGTCGCGCTACCTGTCGTCCAGGAACGTCCGCACCCGCTGGTGATCATTCTCGGCGCATCCGGAGGACACCGACGCCGCGGCCATGGCCGCCGCACCCTGTCCGGAACCGCCGCCACGACACACGCGGGCCAAGATATTCCGCTCATGTCGCGATCCGGGCGCCAATAGCAGGCGAAAGGCAACCCTGAGTAGCCGGATAAACGAGCGTGATCGCTGCGGTGCGACGAGGTGTCGCGCCGCCGATGCAGGTCCATGCACCCGCGCGACTGTCGATCCCACCCAAGTGTCTCTGCCTGAACCTGGGCACGCCTGAACCCGGGCACGTGTAAGAGCGGTAGGCTGTCGAGCGGGGGTACCGATGGCCTATGGCCGACGGCCGGACCCACCCGCTTCCCCACGGCTCGTAGCTGCCAGTGAATGAGTCCTGCGCTGCCGCGCACATCTTTGGAGTACATTTTGACCGATATGACGTCGCCCGCCCTGAATCCCTTCCTTAGCAAGGGGGATGGGGCTACCAACCGCGACCGCGGGCAGACCGTGGACGCAAGCCCAGCCACAATGACCCGCCTGCGCACCCCGTTCGCGTTCGGGGGCCCTGACCGGGAGACGGCTGACGAGACCGCTCGACACTAGACCCCGTCGAACCGTGGGAACACTGACGCCGCTGCCGTCGCACCACGGTATGACGAGGTGCCTCTCGACTCACGGAAGGGGCGCTTACTCGGGACTGTCCATTGCGGCCAACCTCGCACCTCGGGCGCCACGGCACGAGAGGCGCCGTGATGTCAACGCTGAAGCTCGACGTCCGCCGGGGACGGCAATGTCGTCGATCGGACCTGGCACAGCGTTCCAGGTACGTTGTACAGCCTTCCGCACTCGATCATCGAGCGTCACACGTGAGATGGATCTTCGTGGTCAGTCCACCTCGACAAGCGGCGCCTACAGGATCGTGGTGACCAGAACCGCCCACAGCATGACGGTGGATCCGTACTGCGGTGGCACGTCCCGCCACGGGCGCCCACCCGGATCCGCCACCGGATCCCGTCGATCAACTGCCGCCTGCTCCATGACGACGGTCGACCCGGGCGTTTCGGCGCCGGCAGCAACGGCTCCAGCACCGCCCACTGCACGTCGGTCAGATCGAACCGCCTCGTCACCGCTAGGGTGTCCACGAGGTCTCCGGTTTGAGGTTTTGCTTGGTCGCTGAACCATCTACCGGAGACCTCGCCATATGCCGATCTTCGACACGCCGAACGATCACTCCAGTTCGGGCACGACCGCCGACTCGACACAGGCCCTAGCATCGTCGGCATGGCAACGCGGCTCGTTCAAATCAACATGAAGGCTCGGGACGACTCCGCGCTGGGCGGTTTCTGGGCGGAGGCGCTCGGCTGGGGAGTCTCCAGCGAGGGACCCGGCGTGACTAACCTCGAACCCGAGGGCTTCGTCTACCCCGACCCCGTCGCTGTCTGCCTCGACCTCATCGTCTCCCCGGAACCCAAGACGGTGAGGAACCGCGTGCACGTCGACCTCGCCACCACCTCGGCGGCCCATCAGGCGGAGGTGGTCACGCGCCTGAAGGATCTCGGCGCAACACCTGCCGACGTAGGCCAGGGCGACGTCCCATGGACGGTCATGGTCGACCCAGAGGGCAACGAGTTCTGCGTGCTGGACCCCCGACCGCTCTACCGAGACACCGGACCGATCGCCGCGGTAGTGGTCGACTGCGCGGATCCGCGAGCCATGGCCCGCTTCTGGGGCAAGGCCATGGACTGGACTCTGCACAAGGTGACCGACCACAAGGCGGTACTGCGCTCCGCCAAGGGCGTCGGCCCATATCTGCAGTTCCTCCGCACACCCGACGTGAAGACCGTGTGGAACCGCGTCCATCTCGACGTCCGCCCATACCCAGGTGACGACCTAGAGGCCGAGGCGGCCAGACTGCGGACTCTCGGCGCCACCGCCATCGACCTGGGCCAAAACGATGTCCCGTGGACCGTCCTCGCAGACCCGGAAGGCAACGAGTTCTGCCTCCTCACCCCAGGCTGACCCGAACCCTCGTCAGCCGCTCACTACGGCCACCAGCTCGGACTTTGCGACGCGCCCTAGACGAATGCCACCCTGAGCGGCGCATGATCGGCCGAGCGGATGGTCACGGTGACCGTTGCGCCATCGACATGGACCTCCCCCCGGTCGGCCCGCACCTTCCGGTCGGTGGCGAACACCGCGACGTCCTCGGCCTGTGTGGGTCGCAGCAGCACTTCGTGGTCCGACCGGGAAAGCAGTTCGCAGCTGGTTTCCACCAGCGTGGCGGTCCCGACCCGCACATCCGCTGGCAGCATGAGTCCGGTCCGCGCGGGGATGCGCAGCCGCCGCCCGGACAGGAGCGGCCGGTCCCGATGCCGCAGGCCGAACTCGATCGCTGAAGGGGCGACGTTGAGCAGATGCAGCAGGCGTTGACCGGCACGGTCGACGGTGGAGGTGAGCACCAGTCCCGGTTCGTCGGCGTCGTGCCGCAGCCGACGTCGCACCCCCAGCCGGTCCAGCGCCGCCCGCCAAAAGCCGAGGTGGCAGGGATAGTCCGCCGCGATGATCAGGGCCCGCCCGGTGCCGACCGCGACCTCCATCGCGCAGGGGCGGCCGGAGCCCACCTCGACGAGCAGCGGCTCGCCCGCGCCGGCGAGCAGTTGGGCGTAACCGACCCGTACCTCCGCCGGTCCCGCTGCCCAGTCGCGTCCGACCACGGAGGGGAAGTAGTGCAGGCCGCCCTCCATCCACCCGTCGGCGGTCACGCCGAGCGTGTCGGCCAGCAGGGTGCAGGGGGTGCCGTCGTGGTCCCGCTCCGGCAGCGGTCCGTGCAACAGCAGCCGTCCGCCGGCCCGGAGGTGGTCGACGAGCCGGCGCTGCACGTCCGCGCCGAGCGTGGGTGCGCTGGCCAGGGCGATCACCGGTGGGGCGTCGGCCGGTGGCGGCGACTGGAGGTTCACCGCCGGGAAGGAGAAGCCGCCGAGCAGCAGCGCCCGGGCCAGCACGTCCCGTGAGCCCATGCCGCGGAATCGCTCCAGTTCGCTGACCTGAGCCGTCCGAGCGGTGGAGGCAGGGTGGGCGTACTCGGTGAGGTAGTGGTCGGGCACGAAGCCCAACGCCAGCCCGTCGTGCTCCTCGTCGCCGTCGGCCAGCAGGTCGGCCACGCCGCGGACGGCGTGCAGGGCGCGTCGGGCGGCGTCGTAGGTGGAGTTCAGGCGTCCCTCGGGATCGACCGGGGCGGCGAAGCCGTGCCGCTCGCCGGTGAAGGCGATCCGGTCGTTGCCGTCGCCGACCGGCTCCGCCAGCGGCGGGTTGTGGCGCCGGCGAAGAGGTAGAGGTTGAGCAGCCGGTTGCCCTGGGCCACGCAGAGCCGGGTCTTCAGCTCGGTCGCCTCGGGCGGGTAGAGCACCGTCAGGTCCTCGCCGTAGTCGCCGTTGCCGGCTTCGAACTCGAGGCAGGTCAGCGGCTGGTCGGGTCCGTGCGTCGCAGCCAGGAAGGCGTTGGAGACGTACAGGTCGGCGACGTTGGTGACGGTCAGGTCCCCGAGATAGTAGTCGGAGCCGGAGGTGAGCTGCGGCTGGCCGCGGTAGGACTCGAAGAGCTGGCTGATCCCGACGGGGAAGGTACGGCCCCGTCCGCCGCCGGTGCCGTGCACGTTGACCAGCATCGGCACCCCCCGGACGCCGTGCCGTTCGGCACTGTCGCGCAGTGCGGCCACGTAGCGGCGGTAGCGGTCCCGCATGTAACGGCCCAGGTCGTCGTGGAGTGCGAGGGACTGTTGCTCGGCCGGGGTGCGCAGGGCCGTCGCCCAGGCCCGGGGGTCGGTGGGGTCGGCGCCGACCCGCTGCGTGGCGCCGTCCTTGCCGTACCGGTCGACGGCCCAGCGGGCCAGGTCGGCGCAGAGCCCGTCGGTGAGGTCGGGGGAGTTGGTCACCCAGGACAGCATCCCGATCTCGTTGTCCAGCTGCACCGCCACCACGGGGCCGCCGCGCCCGGCGAGCCGGTCGGCGATCACCGGCATCACCTGGGCGTACCAGGCGTCGGCGGCGGCGAGGAACTCCGGTGCCAGGTAGTCGACGGTGCGGGTGCTGATCGGCGCGCCGTCCCAGGTGGTCGGCAGCAGGTGCGGGTGCTGTTCGTACACCCGGTAGGGGATGCCCTCGTTCTTGACCTCCGCCATGATGAAGGGACCGGGTCGCACCACCGCGCGCAGTCCGCGCTGGTGCGCCAGGTCCAGGAAACCGGCGAGATCCCGTTGCTCGTGGGTTCGTCCGGTCAGGTCGATCGAGCCGTCCGGCAGCTCGTGCCACAGCCATGGGACGTAGGTGGCTACGGTGTCCCCGCCGCACTCCCGCAGCCGGTCGAGCCGGTCGGCCCAGTCGGCGCGGGTCAGCCGGAAGTAGTGCACCTCCCCGCAGAGCAGCAGCTGGGGACGGCCGTCGATGACGATCCTGCGGTCCTCGAGTAGCACCGTAGACATATGGGGCAGAGCTCCCCTCACCGGAGATTGTGGACCCGACACTTGTGAACTTCGACTCACCTGCCTATGGTCGCCTGAAACCGGTTTCCGTTAACCGCACGTTACGGATCGAGGGAGTCATGGGCAACAGTCGGCTCACCGTCCGGGAGATCGCCCGGCTGGCCGGGGTCTCGGTCGCCACCGTCTCTCGGGTCTCCAACGGCACCGGCCAGGTGTCGGAGGAGATGCGCCGCCGGGTGCTCGAAGCCATCGAGAAGCATGGCTACCGCCCCGACCACCTCGGCCGCGCGTTGGCCGCCGGGCGGCACGGCGCGCTGGGCCTGGTCTTCCCGGGCCTGTCCGGCCCGTACTTCACCGAGCTGATCCAGGGCTTCGAGTCCGAGGCCGTACCCTCGCGGGCCAGTGTCCACATCCTCTGCACGCACCTGCGGTCGGACTCCGACCAGCAGGTGCTGGAGATGGGCCGGCGGGTGGACGGCGTGGCGGTCATTGGCGGCACGATCTCGGAGCTGGCCCTCCTCCGGTTGGCTGAGATGGTGCCGGTGGTGGTCGTCGCGGGCACGGGCCCGGGCGCGGTGCCGTCGGTGCGGGCCGATAACGCCGGCAGCATGGCGATGCTCACCCGTCACCTGCTGGTCGAGCACGAGCTGACTGACCTGGTGTTCGTGGGCAACCCTGAGGGGTCGCCCGACGTGAGCGAACGGTGGGCCGCCTTCCTCGCCGCCCACCGGTCGGTGGGGGTAACTCCGCCGGCCGCGCCGATCGCGGTGAGCATGCAGCAGGCCGACGGCGTGCTCGCCGCCGAGCAGCTGCTGCGCGGCGACCCGCGACCCGCCGGCGTGGTCTGCGCCAACGACGAGATCGCACTCGGCGTCCTCGTCGGAGCGCTCGGTCGGGGCCTGCGGGTGCCGCAGGACGTCGTCATCACCGGCTTCGACGACGCCCCGGTCGCCGCGCTGGTGAACCCGGCGCTGACCACCGTCCGCCAGCCGGTCCGCGAGCTGGCCGCCGAGGCGGCCCGGCTGATCCTCACCGCGGTGAGCGAACCCGAGCGCGCCTCCTCCGGCGACGTCGTGCTGCCCACCGAACTCGTCCTGCGCCGCAGCTGCGGCTGCCCGGCGAACCTGACGGCCGGCGGTTCCGGCTCATGAGGAGATTCCTGGTCGCCAGCGCTCGCCCGCCGGGCGCGACGGCGGCGCGGCGGCTGCGGGGCCGGACCGCCGGCAGCCGCGACCGGGTGCACCGAGCAGTGCTTCCCACGCAGGTCGTCGTCCGCACGAGCTGCGGCGAACATCATGCCAAGACGGAGGTTTCGTGATGAAGTCAGGGACCCGCAGGGGCGTCGCCGTGGCCCTGGTGGCCGCGCTGGCGCTGGCCGGCTGCGGCCGCGACGGCGGCGGAGGCGGTCAGGACAAGGCAAAGCCCGTCGGGGAGGGCAAGGCAAAGGGCGACATCACGGTCTGGGCGATGGGCACCGAGGGCGAGAAGCTCTCGGCCCTCGCCGAAGACTTCATGAAAGACAACCCGGACGCCAAGGTCACCGTGACCGCCGTGCCGTGGGACGGGGCACACGACAAGTTGGCCACCGCGATCGCCGGCAAGCAGACACCCGATGTCAGCCTCATCGGCACCACCTGGATGGGGGAGTTCGCCAAGACCGGCGGACTCGACGCGACCCCGCCCGACCTGGTCAAGAAGGACGACTTCTACGAGGGTGCGTGGAACACCACGGTTGTCGACGGCACCTCCTACGGCGTGCCGTGGTACGTGGAGACGCGGCTGCTCTATGTGAACAAGGCGGCCGCCATCAAGGCCGGAGTGAGCACCCCGCCGAAGAGCTGGGACGAGCTCAAGTCGGCGATCAAGGCGCTCAAGGACAAGGGCGGCGCCAAGTGGGGCGTCAACCTCCAGCCCGGCCAGACCGGTTCCTGGCAGACCGTCATGCCGTTCGTCTGGCAGAACGGCGGCGATGTGGCCAAGGACGGGAAGTTCACCCTCGACAGCCCGGAGGCGGTCGAGGCCTTCGCCTACTACAAGTCCTTCTTCGACGAGGGTCTCGCACCGAAGGATCTGCCGCAGGGCGCCCTTGAGCCGGCCTTCGTCAAGGGCCAGATCGGGGCGTTCGTCTCCGGCCCCTGGCACATCTCCGTCCTGAAGGACCAGGGAGGCGCCGGCAAGTACGACCTGTGGCCGATGCCCACCAAGCAGTCGGGCACGTCGTTCGTCGGCGGCGGCGACCTGGCGGTCTTCAAGGACGCCAAGAACCGCGACGGCGGGTGGAAGTTCGTCTCCTACCTGTCCCGGCCCGAGGTGCAGGCCAAGTGGTACAAGACGGTCAACGACCTGCCCGCGGTCAAGAAGGGCTGGGACGACCCGGCGCTCAGCGGCGACCCGCAGCTGTCGGCGTTCGGCAAGCAGCTCGAGGACGCCAAGTCCCCGCCCACCATCGCCACCTGGGAGCAGGTGTCCGCGGCGATCGACGCCGAGGTCGAGAAGATGTGCAAGACGGGCGAGAAGGCGGAGGACGCCGCAAAGGCGATGCAGCAGCAGGCCACCTCGATCGGCACCGGGGCCTGACATGACCGCGGCCGCGTCCGACGCGTCCACCCGGCGGGGGCGCGGTGTCCCGCGCCTCCGCCGGGTCCTGGTCGGCTGGGGCTTCGCCCTGCCCTTCACCGTCCTCTTCCTGGTCTTCATGGCCGGACCGGTGATCGCGTCGCTGCTGATGAGCTTCACCGACATCCGCAGCGCCGATCTGCGCAACCCGCTCGGCGTCAACCTCGTCGGCATCCAGAACTACAGTCGGCTGTTCCACGACGAGCTGTTCATCAAATCGGCGGTGAACACCGCCATCTTCGTGCTGGCCGGCGTGCCGCTGACGATGGTGTGCGGGCTGGCCGCTGCGCTTGGGCTGAACGCTGGCCTGACCCGGTTCCGGTCGCTGTTCCGCGTCGGCTACTACCTGCCGGTCGTGACCAGCATCGTGGCGATCGCCGTGGTCTGGCGCTTCCTGCTCCAACCCGATTCCGGCCTGCTCAACAGCCTGCTGCGACTGGTCGGCGTGCACGGGCCGAACTGGCTTTACGACACCCGGCTTGCGCTGCCGTCGCTGATCGTGATGGCCGCCTGGCGCAACCTCGGCTACCAGATGGTGATCTTCCTGGCCGGGCTCCAGGCCATCCCGCAGGAGCTGTACGAGGCGGCGCGCATCGACGGGGCGACCAGCTGGCAGCAGCTACGGTACGTGACGCTGCCCGCGCTGCGGCCGACGCTGCTCTTCGTGGGGGTCATCGCCACCATCGGCTACCTGCAGTTCTTCGAGGAGCCACTGGTGATGACCCAGGGCGGCCCGCTCAATTCGACGTTGTCGGTGTCGTACCACATCTACAACCAGTTCGGCTTCGGCAACTACGGCTACGCGTCGGCGATGAGTTACGTCCTCTTCCTGTCGATCGTGTTGATGTCGATCCTGTGGTTCCGGCTGCTGCGCTCCGACGAGGGAAGGTGATCCGATGTCGACGTCGATGAGGGCATCCAGCCGTCGGCGACGTGCGCCGGAGCTGCCGGAGGGAGCGGGACGGCGTTCGACGCGTCGTCCTCGTGATCGGGTGGCCAGCCTCGTCCTGCACGCCGTGCTGGTGGTGGGACTCGTGGCCATGGTCGGCCCGTTCGTGTGGATGCTGCTGTCGTCGGTGAAGCCGGAGGGCGAGATCCGGCTCGTCCCCACCACCTGGTGGCCGCACCATCCGACCCTCGACAACTATCGGGATCTGTTCGCCAGGTTGAACTTCCCCACGTACTTCCTGAACTCGGCGATTGTCGCCGGCCTGATCACCCTCGGCAATCTGATGTTCTGCTCGGCGGTCGGCTACGCCCTGGCCAAGCTGCGCTTTCCGGGGCGCAGGGCGCTGTTCGGCCTGGTCCTGGGGTCGGTGATGGTCCCCGGGATGGTCACTTTCGTCCCGTTGTTCGTGCTGGTCGCCAACATGGGCCTTACCAACACCTACGCCGGCCTGGTGCTGCCCTTCCTGGCCTGGGCGCTGGGGGCGTTCCTGATGCGCCAGTTCATGCTCTCCATACCGGACGAACTGATCGAGTCCGCGCGGGTGGACGGCGCCGGAGAGCTGCGCATCTTCCTCCGTATCGTCCTGCCGCTGTGCCGCCCGGCGCTCGCCGCGCTGGGCATCCTCAGCTTCCTCACCTTCTGGAACAGCTTCCTGTGGCCCCTCGTGGTGGCCACGACCGAGGACAAGTACACCCTCCCGGTCGCTCTCGCCCTGTTCAGCGTGGGCCAGAACCAGACGAAGTTCGGGCTGCTGCTCGCCGGCTCCGTGGTGGTGGTGCTGCCCGTGCTGATCGTCTTCCTTCTGCTGCAACGGCACTTCGTGCGCGGCATCGCCACCACCGGCCTCAAGTAGCCGGCCCGGAACCATCTCCGGAGGTAGCCAATGATCCGTCCCGCCCGCGTCGCCCTGTCGGCGGCGCTCGCCCTCACCCTTGCGGCTTCAGGCGCGGCCAGCGCCGCCGCCGCACCACCGTCCGCCGCGGTCGGCGCGCCCGCCGATGCCGCCTCCTGGGCGGCCGACACCTGGCGGTCCATGGCCGCCATGGCCGACCCGAGCACCGGGCTGCCCGCCGACAACATCGGCGGTGACCTGTCGCCCGCCAGCCGTGCGCGGTACACCTCGCCCACCAACATCGGGGCGTACATCTGGTCGGCGGTCGCGGCCC